>JBEGSP010000215.1:0-19722 GCA_041179845.1 Pseudomonadota bacterium | reverse complement strand
ATGTTGAAGCCAAACCTTTTTCAGTGGGTTTTCGCATTGAGCATCCACAATCCTTGATAGACAGGGCGCGCTATGGTGCGAGTGCGGGCAATCCTATATTAGGCGCTGCAGATTACAAATTAGTTCACCACGCTAGTAACGGGCGTTCGGTCTATAGCTTTTGTATGTGCCCGGGCGGTACAGTGATCGCAGCTACCTCTGAGACGGGGCGTGTCGTCACCAATGGCATGAGTCAATATTCGCGTAATGAACGTAATGCGAATGCTGGCATTGTGGTGGGCATAACCCCTGAAGACTATCCTGCAGGACCGCTCGCAGGAATTGATTTTCAACGTGAACTCGAGTCGCGTGCGTATGTGTTGGGTGGTTCGAATTACAACGCACCCGGTCAGTTAGTCGGTGATTTTATCGCCGGTAAATCATCGCACGAGTTTGGTGAAGTGCTACCTTCGTATCAACCGGGTGTAAGCTTAGGTGAGCTAGACACCGCTTTGCCTACGTATGCCATACAAGCTATTCGCGAAGCATTGCCCGCCTTTGATCGGCAGATACGTGGTTTTGCGATGAACGATGCTGTATTAACCGGCGTTGAAACACGCACCTCATCACCTGTGCGCGTGCGCCGCGGCGCAGATTTTCAGAGCATTAATACACGCGGTCTTTATCCTGCAGGTGAGGGTGCGGGTTATGCCGGCGGCATCATGTCGGCAGCGATTGATGGTATTCGAATAGCCGAAGCGGTTTCTCTTGCTATGAGTCGTACAAAATAAAAAGAGCCGCAATTGCGGCTCTTTAAGTTCTTGCTCTTACAAATTACTGCTTCTTGCTACGAGTAGGCTTCTGCGTAGTCGGAGTGAAGTGCTTGCTTGACTCAGTAATATTTTCTTCTATCGTTTCGATGGCATGCTTAGTTGCTTTGGTCAGCTGCTCATAAGCGGCGTGACTATTGGCAACACTGGCTTTCAACATTTCAATCGCTTTTTCTGAACCTGCTGGTGCTGCTTTCGACAATTCGTCGATCAGTTTGTTGACCTGACGTGAAGTTTCAGCCACTTGAGCTTCGGTTGCTTTGGCGAGCTCAGCTTGGGTTTTCGAAGCAATGCTGGCTAACTGGCGACCATAGGCGAGCGCTTTTTCTGCGTTCGGCTGAGCATGGGCAGAGGTCAGTTGAATGACTTCTTGAGCATCTTTAGCGGCCAATACTTGTTGTGCTGCGGCCGATGCGTGCTCCAGCGATGCCTTGGCAGTAGCCATATTCAGTTCGGCGACTTCGGCGACGGTTGTTAGTGCTTTGGCGGCAAACTCGTTTAAAGCGGCCAGATGAGAATCAATGCTTGCCTTGGTGGCGTTGGATAATTGGGTTGCTGATGAAAACATGGCGTTTCTCCCTAAAGTGATGAATTCGATAAATTCGTACCAGCGGCGCCATATTTTGTGCGCTGCAATAAATCGTATTTTAGGGCGGTAAAACAGCATGTCAAGCTTTTTTTGTGCAGAGCAGCAAAAAGTTGATCTGAAACCGTTTGATACTGCCAGATAGATAACATTCGCGCGTATTGGCGGGTGGCGGCAAGAGTTATGGGTGATGGGCAGACTCACCTATAATCGTCCCACCCTAGATGCCGGCCTGACTACGTCCTGCGCCTGATGACGCCAAAGAGAATGAATAAAGAACACTTCCCCCATTGGCCGGCTGGTCTTCCGCTCACCCTTACCACTCCACAAACAACGCTGGTAGCCAACCTTGATATATCAGCGCTGCGTTACCCGGAAAAAAACGCTCTGGTTTTTTTTGGAGAAAAAATTACTTACAGAGCGCTCAAAGCGCAGGTTGATTTACTCGCAGGCTATTTGCAGGAGTGTGGCGTTAAGCGCGGTGACCGCGTGCTCTTACAGATGCAAAACAGCCCGCAATTCGTGATGGCGTTTTATGCGATCTTGCGCGCCGATGCCATCGTTGTACCGGTTAATCCTATGTTGTTAACGGATGAATTGCGTCATACGGTGGAAGATAGCGCTGCAGAAATTGCCTTGTCTGCTCAAGAGCTCTTACCCCAAATCACACCGCTGTTAGGTAATACACATTTACGTCGTATCGTCGTCGCCTGTTACGCCGACTATCTGACCGATGCAGATAATGATGTACCGAGTTGGGTGAGCGCACCTCGCCAGCCGCTGCACGATGACAGGCTTACTGCTTGGAGCGATGCGATTGCCGAAGATCGCTCACCTACTAAGGCGCTAGCGGGGCCGGAAGATTTGGCCTGCATGCCGTATACCTCGGGTACAACGGGCCGGCCTAAGGGCTGCATGCATACGCACAGCGCTGTAATGTACAACGCAATGAGCGGCGCGCTGTGGGCTGGTGCGGGTTCACCCGATCATGTGGTGTTGCTATCGCTACCTTTGTTTCATGTCACTGGTATGCAGATCAGTATGAACACAGCGATTTACGCTGGCGCGACCTTGATCATCATGCCGCGTTGGGATCGCGATCTCGCTGGCCGTTTAATTACGAAACACAAAGTCACAAGTTGGACCAGCATTCCCACCATGATGATCGATTTTTTATCTAACCCTAAATTGTCGGAATACGACATTAGCAGTTTGAAGCGTGTGTCTGGTGGAGGCGCAGCAATGCCAGCGGCGATTGCGCAGAAATTACTCGACATGACGGGGCTGCGCTATATGGAAGGTTATGGTTTGTCTGAAACGATTGCGACCTCGCACTCCAATCCTATACAACGACTTAAACAGCAATGCTTGGGCATTCCTATATTTGGTGTAGATTCGCGCATCATTGATCCTGAAACACATCGTGAATTACCAGCGAATGAAATAGGTGAAATCATTATTCACGGACCACAAGTATTGGTGGGCTATTGGCGCGATGAACAAAAAACTCGCGAAGCATTTCTTGAATTAGAGGGAAAAAAATTCTTTCGATCGGGTGACTTAGGCTATCGTGATGACGAAGGCTTTTTCTTTTTTACCGACAGACTAAAGCGCATGATCAATGCGAGCGGTTACAAGGTATGGCCAGCCGAAGTCGAGGCGATGATGTACCAACATCCAGACATACAAGAGTGCTGCATCATCGCGACGCACGATGATTATCGTGGTGAGACAGTAAAAGCGGTGGTGGTAAAAAAACCAAATAGCACAATTAATGAAGAAGAGTTAATAGCATGGGCGCGCACACAAATGGCGGCATATAAAGTTCCGCGAGTGGTTGGTTTTGTTGATGCCTTACCAAAATCAGCCACGGGCAAAGTCATGTGGCGACAATTACAGGAAGCCGAGCAAGCACAATGAGCATCATCCTAAGCACGTTGAATGCTCGCTTTTCACACGCCTCCTTAGGTTTGCGCTATTTAATGGCCAACATGGGTGAATTAGCTCCCATTACGCAAGTACAAGAATTTGTGATTGGCGTACGCGCAGCTGACATCGTCGAAAAACTTTTGGCACATCGTCCTACCATTATTGGTTTTGGGGTGTATATCTGGAACGTTGACGAGATTACCCACGTCGTTGCGCTACTCAAGCGCGTGGCCCCAGAAATAATCATCGTACTAGGTGGGCCGGAAGTGTCCTACGAGGCCGAAGAACAAGCCATCGTTAAGCTAGCTGATTATGTGGTGACCGGTTGGGGCGATCTCACCTTTACGAGCTTATGTGCCGCGATCTTGCGTGGACCGAAGCCCTTGATGAAAATCCATGCGGGTGAGCAGCCTCCTATGGAGCAGATCGCTTTTCCTTACGCGCATTACTCGGCGCACGACATTGCCCATAGAGCCATTTATATCGAAGCCTCAAGGGGCTGCCCTTTTAAGTGTGAATTTTGTTTGTCTGCACTCGATAAAACGGCATGGCCATTTCCATTGGACGAGTTATTGGATGAATTAGAAAATTTATATGCGCGCGGAGTTCGCATATTTAAATTTGTGGATCGAACCTTTAATTTAAATATCGCCAATAGCAAACGTATTTTGCAGTTTTTTCTCGATAAATTAGAGGCCCATCCAACGGATCCCGTTTTCGCACATTTCGAATTAGTGCCCGATCACTTGCCCGATTCTTTAAAAGATAGTGTGCAAAAGTTTCCGCCAGGGTCGTTGCAGTTTGAAATTGGCATACAAACATTTAACGTTGAAGTGCAGCGTTTAATTAGTCGAAAACAAAATAATGAAAAAGCGATAGAGAATTTGCGTTGGTTGCGCGAACAAACCAACGCGCATTTACATGTGGATTTGATTGCCGGTTTACCCGGTGAAGACGTAGAAAGTTTTGCGCGCGGATTCGATCAGCTGGTAGCGCTGCAACCGCATGAAATTCAATTTGGTATCTTGAAACGCCTGCGCGGAGCGCCGATTAGTCGTCACACTGAAAATTATGGCCTGATTTTTGACTCGTCGCCGCCGTACACCATCTTGGCGAATGACCGCATTGATTTCAATACTATGCAACGCTTGGTTAGGTTTGCACGCTACTGGGATTTGGTGGCTAATAGCGGACGTTTCAAATCATTACTGCAAGAGGTGTTGGCAGATTCGCCATTTGCACGCTTTCTAGCGCTATCCGATTGGATATACGCTAAAACAGATGCGACTCACAGAATTTCGCCTGAGCGTTTGAGCGCATTATTGAAAGAGTGGCTGGAGGGTATGAACCCAGAAAGTCAGATGGATGCCACGCCATTGAATCAGGTCAATGAACCGACAACTAAGACAGATCGAGCTAAGTCAGGTACTCAGCGTCAAAAGCGACATCAGGCCGCATGACCTTCAGCAGAAGTACGCCACGCTTCAATTAGTGCCAGCGCTGCTTCGCTGAGTGATGACAATGGTAAAACGCGCGAGCGTTCAAAAATCATCAACGCATAAGCGTCGGCCAGCGCATTAACTTCGGGTGAGAGCGCACGCTCTTCTCCGGTAGCCGGACGCATGCGACGCCAATAGTTAATGGCTTCTTCTAGTTCTGTGAGAGTGACATCCATAACGCTATTGTACCGGCAGTCGGTGCCGGTACGGATTTCGTTGCGATTATTCGAGACCGAGCTCTTTGCTGAGCAAATCAGCGCCGGCAGCCAAGGCTTGTAATTTCGCAGCGGCGATATCGCGTGGCAGAGTCACTAAGCCGCAGTTAGTGCAGCCATGGATGTGCTTAACGTCGACATACTTTAGCGCGCGGCGCAGAACATCAGCGACTTGCTCGGGCGTTTCTACGGTGGATGTCGCCACATCAATAGCACCCACCATTACGTCTTTGCCCTTTAGCATGGCGATCAATTCCATAGGCACGCGCGAGTTCTGGCATTCCAAGCTGACTTGATCGATCGTGCTGTTAGCTAGCAGCGGAAATACGTGTTCGTATTGGCGCCACTCTTCGCCCAGACCTTGTTTCCATTTAATGTTGGCTTCAATCCCATAGCCGTAGCAAATATGTACCGCTGATTTGCAACTCAAGCCTTGGGCTGCACGCTCGAGTGTTTTTACGCCCCAGTCGCGCACCTCATCAAAAAACACATTGAAGGCAGGTTCATCGAACTGCACGACATCGATACCGGCTGCCGCTAGCTCGAGCGCTTCTTGATTCAAAATTTCAGCAAACGCCCAAGCTAGTTTTTCGCGGCTTTTGTAGTAATCGTCGAATAACGTATCGATCATCGTCATCGGCCCTGGCAGTGTGAATTTGATCGGGCCTTTAGTTAGCTTGCGCAGACGTTTAGCATCTTCTACAAACACCGATTTCATACGCACTACTTTATCAATCACGACCGGCACATCAGCATCATAACGATTACGAATGCGTACGGTTTTTCTGTTGACGAAATCTACGCCGCCGAGATGTTCAATAAACGTGGTGACGAAATGCTGGCGAGTTTGTTCGCCATCGCCAATCACGGTAATGCCAGCACGAAGTTGATCATCCACAGCCAGACGCATCGCATCCGCTTTGGCTTGTTCAAGTGCTTCGCCTTGTAGCTGCCATGGCGCCCAGAGTTTTTCTGGTTCAGCGAGCCATGCGGGTTTAGGCAAGCTGCCTGAAATAGCGGTTTTGATACGTTGGCTCATGATGTCTCCAGAGACTAGTTATTATTTATAAGGAGGTAAAAAATACGTGGAAATTTAATCAGTGCATTAAGCAGTACATTAAGCAGTGCGGTGTTTCATAAAATTTTCTAATCGTTGAACACCTAGCTCGAGTTTATCGAGTGAGCTAGCAAAGCACCAGCGAATGGCGCCTTCACCTTCGGGGCCAAATGCGCTACCAGGCGCTAAGCCTAAGCCGGCTTCTGCAACGAGTTGTTTGCACAGTGCGAGCGAATCTTTTTCATCCTGCATTTTAAAGAATACGTACATGGCACCTTTAGGCAATGGCGCAATGATGCCGGCTTCGCGGAAAAAAGGCCGCGAGAGTTGTTCGTACAAATAATTGCGTGCGCGTGTGTAGCGTTCAAGCGTGTGAGTGATAATTTCCTCGCCACGTTCGATGGCAACGATACCGGCCTGCTGCACAAAGCCCGGTGCGCACGAAGTGTTGTATTCGATCAGTTTGCCTAGATCAGCGATTAGTGATTCAGGTGCTTGTATCCAACCCAAGCGCCAGCCTGTCATTAACCAGGACTTAGAAAAGCTATTAATGGAAACCACGCGTTCATTGGGTTCAGCTAAATCCAGAAAAGATGGCGCGCACGATGGTGTGTCGGCTGCCTGATCGTAAACTAAGCGTTCATACACATCATCGGCGATGAGCCAGATTCCGTGTTTGCGACAATGCGCCAGAACGATGTCTTGTTGTTCACGGGTGATCACCCAGCCCGTAGGATTGTTGGGTGAATTCAACAGCAAGGCTTGTGTACCTGGCGTTAGTGCATCCAATAGCTCATCTAAATCTAACTCCCAGACGGGGTCGGTTTTTTTCGTATTAAGCTGCAGCGATACGGTGACGACTTCAGCGCTTAGGATTTTTGGAATCTCGACCAAATTCGGCCACAGCGGAGTAACGATCACGACACGATCGCCCGGATTGAGCAGTAATTGTGCGGTTAGCATGAGCGCAGATACACCCGATGAAGTCAGCGCAATCGAACTCGCTTGAGTTGGCTTGTGAAGCCGTGATGAATACGCAGCCAGTGCTTCTCGTAGTGCGGGCAGGCCAAAGTTTTGCGTGTAAAAAGTTTCGCCCGCATCTAAGGAGTGTTTAGCTGCATCACGGATGAATGCGGGAGTGACTTCATCCGGCTCGCCAAACCAAAAGGGTAGGACATCGCTACGGCCCATGCCCGCATTCGCAACCTCACGAATACGTGAGGCACGTAATGATTGTATAGAGGCGCGCGATAGCGCTGCGAAAGGGCTGGCGTGATTCATAAGTTAACGGCGAGGCGTGGACGACTTGTTTTTATTAGGTCGCTTTTTTAGCGCTGGCTTTTTTGGCCACAGCCTTCTTAGCTACCGCCTTTTTCGCCGCCACTTTTTTCGCCGGAGCTTTTTTAGCAGCGGTTTTGGTACTCACCTTTTTTGCAACGGCTTTTTTAGCAGCAGTTTTCTTGGCCGTAGTTGGTGCTGCATCTACATCACCATCATCACCCGTAGATTTTTCAGCGGCTGGTTTACCTTTGCGCGGCTCGAATTCAAAACTCACTTTGCCATCTTTGCCTTTGGCTAGATAGGCTTTGAATGGCCGACGTGTACGCTGAGAGACGAATCCCGGTAATAAATCAGTGCGCCCATCGTTGAGCAATTTAACCATCTGCTCAGGAAGAATTTCTTGCTGAAGAATGATGCGGCCGCTGCGGAAATCGCACGCCTTCGGTCGCGCTGCAGTTTTTTCGCAGGTATAGGCTAAGCCCATTTCATACACATTGCTGCCGCATTTAGGACAGGCTCCCAGCACGGTCTGACCTGTAAAGTCGACCGGTTCGGCGTTCTCGTCATCGTCATTGCTCTGGCCAAAATCAAATTCGAGTTTGAAGTTTTGTATTTCTTCATCGCGCGATATTTTCAAGATGGCGGCAAAGGGTCGTCCCATTTTGGAACGGAAACCCTGCAGCGGTCCGATGGTGCGATTGGTTAAAAGCTCTTCGACTTCAGCCACTTCAAATTGACGTCCGCCCGGCGTTTTGCTCATTGAAAATTCGCACTTAGTACAAGCGAAGCGGCGATAGTTTTCTTTAACGACAGAATTACAATTCGGGCAGGGCGTAGTCAGCGTGGCGTAGTCGCCTGGAATGGTGTCGTTGTCGTATTCTTTGGCGCGTTTGACGATGGTTTGTGTCATCTGCGCAATCTCGCGCATGAACTCTTCACGACTAATGCCGCCGCGTTCCATTTGCGCGAGTTTGAATTCCCATTCACCGGTGAGCTCGGGTGCGGTCAGCTCGGAAACACCTAAGCCACGCAGTAGCGTCATTAACTGAAATGCTTTGGCTGTCGGTATCAGTTCACGACCTTCGCGCACTAAGTATTTTTCGTTTAACAGCCCTTCGATAGTTGCAGCGCGCGTGGCTGGTGTGCCTAAGCCTTTGCCGGCCATAGCATCACGCAACTCTTCGTCATCAACGAGTTTTCCGGCACCTTCCATCGCTGACAGCAGCGTGGCCTCTGAATAGCGTGCAGGTGGTTTGGTCACTAATGCATTGGCATCTAGCTTGTCGGTTTTAACCTTCTCATCCTTGGCGACGGCAACGAGTGTGCCGGTGGTCTCGCCTTCTTTGCCGCTGTGCTCAGCGGCTTCTTTGCCATACACGGCCAACCAACCTGGGTTGGTGAGTATCTTGCCTTCGGTTTTGAATTGATGTCCCGAGACTTCGGTATAACGAGTTGTCACGAGATACTCAGCAGCGGGATAAAAAACCGCCATGAAACGTCGTGCAACTAAGTCATACAGCTTTTGTTCAGGCTCAGATAAATTCTTAGGATATTGCGTGGTTGGGATGATCGCAAAGTGATCGCTGATCTTTGTGTTATCGAAAATTCGTTTGTTCGGTTTAATCCAACCACTCTTCAGAATTTGTGCTGTGAGTGGGTAGTAATTATTACTTTCGCCCAGCGTCTCTATCGTTTGCTTAACGGTCGCGATATAGTCTTCAGGCAGATGGCGTGAATCGGTACGAGGGTAAGTCAGTACTTTGTGGCGCTCGTACAGCGCTTGCGCTAAACCGAGGGTGTTCTTTGCAGAGAAACCAAAGCGCGCATTCGCTTCACGCTGCAAGCTAGTGAGGTCAAATAATCCCGGCGCCATTGAGGTACTGGGTTTGGACTCTTCACTAACGTTACCTATTTTTCCGCGGCAGGCAGCAACAATCGAATCGGCCGCCGCTTTGCTCCATAGACGTTCAGCGCGTCGTTCGGGATCGATCTCATCTTTTTTAAATTTGGTGTCGAGCCAGCGACCTTCATACACTCCGGCAGCACAGACGAATTCGGCACGTACTTCCCAATAGTCGCGCGATACGAACTGTTTAATTTTTTCTTCGCGCTCGACCACGATAGACAAGGTCGGCGTTTGGACTCGGCCAACGGTCGTTAAATAGAAGCCACCTTCTTTTGAATTGAAGGCTGTCATGGCGCGTGTGCCATTGATACCGATCAGCCAATCAGCCTCGCTGCGGCAGCGTGCAGCGTCGGCCAAGGGCAGCATGTCGCCATCGTCTCTTAAGTGAGTAAAGGCATCGCGAATCGCACCCTGAGTCATCGATTGCAGCCACAAGCGTTTGACTGGCTGCTTGGCTTTTGCGTACTGAACAATTAAACGGAAAATCAACTCACCTTCGCGCCCCGCATCGCAGGCGTTAATCAGTTCGCCCACATCTTTACGTTTGATTAATTTGTTGAGCAGCTTGAGGCGTGATTCAGTTTTTTGTATGGGATTTAACGCAAAGTACGGCGGGATCATTGGCAAATTTGCAAATGACCATTTGCCACGTTTGACGTCATGTTCCTCGGGCGCCGCAATTTCCACCAGATGGCCGACGGCGGATGACAGCACGTAGTCATCGGATTCAAAGTACTCATCGTGCTTAGTGAAGCCGCCGAGGCTCTTCGCGATGTCATTCGCGACAGAGGGCTTCTCAGCAATGATGAGTGCTTTGGTCATGATTTTTCCGGATCTAGGGGCGACATTAGTAGGGCATTTGCCTATTTGGCGGGTAATTACTCACCATTTAGGCAGTGGTATAACAAATTACAAGCGCTGACGATTTGATAACGACGGCGCTAGTGCGGCCAATGATAAGCGTGTTATCGCTGACTTCGCAAGCGAGCCATAGTGAGTAAGTCGCGTTAGCTCCGGCTTTGGAGACAAATGGGAAGCATGGGCCGTTGCCAATTGCGCAATGATGGGGCCCTTGGCAGCGTTAACTGCGTGGCGACGATATGAGGGAAAAAGGCTGCGGTTAAACAGCCGGGAAAGCAGATCAGTGATAGACGGGCGGGCTGGAATCTTCGTCGTCAAAAAAGAGTTCGTCGAACATCAGTCCGTCAGGCTCTTTGCCTTGACTCCAAAGCACCATCAGTACGATGACTTTGAGTTTGTCTAAAGATATGGGGGATTCATTGACTGCACAGGCGCGTTCGAGAACGATCTCACGCTGAAGTGCATTGATGACATCGGCTGACTCAAGGAATTCGACGAAGCCGATAGCTGCCGATCCCAGCAACTCATATTCGCGCTCCGCATACACACGAAAACCAAATGAAAACGCGGTTTGTCGAGCCTGCTGGCTGAATATCTCATTAGTCGTCTCCGCGAGGTCGGTCAACCACCCGAGTGCGCGCGAGATTTCTTCTTCTTCGAAACCTACCGCTGATAATTTCTTTGCCAATGCATCAGAATCTGGGCAGGCATCAGGACGGTAATAGGTTTCGTATAAATAAACGAGGACCTCAAACATAGCCGTAATGTAGCTGCATCTGCGCCGACGCACAAGCATGCGGGCAAAAAAAATTCAAGAACTATTTATTAATCGGCAGCTTTTTATAAATTTCACGCGCTTTCAGCGTATTTGCAGCCAAATTTACATCGCATTTACATCGAATGTAGATCGTATTTAGTTCGTGTTTAGTTCGCTTGTGCGATGCAAAGCGATATTCAATAGTGGCGTGCTTACTCGACGCGTCTTAGTAGACATACAGGCGCGCATTGATGAGCCGCGTGACCATTACGGAATAAAGTAGTTGATTAATGCAGCGCTTGATACATGCCACTCGAAAGCCTTTCAATGCGGCCTTCAAGCTCCAGATCAAGTAAGCCCGCTTGAACTTCAGCCAAAGTGAGTTCTGTGCGCACGACCAATTCATCAACGCTGACTGGGTCATGTCCCGCTGCAGTTAGTAGTTGATGTGTCATCGCAGACGCATTTGCAGAATTTACAGAGGTGTCTGACGGAGAAAATTTTTCTTTCGATGATGTGTGCGGCAGATGAAATTCTTCAAGGATGTCTTGTGCAGATTCCACTAGTTTCGCGCCTTGTCGTATTAATTGATGACATCCTTTCGATAGCGGCGAATGGATAGAACCAGGAATAGCAAAGACATCACGCCCTTGTTCAAGCGCGCTGCGAGCCGTAATAAGTGAGCCGGATTGCGCAGCCGCTTCGACCACTAAAACACCTTGTGATAAACCGCTGATGATGCGATTGCGACGCGGAAAATTAGATGCAATTCCCGGCGTTCCCAGCGGGTATTCGCTTACTAAGCAACCGTGTGCCGCAATTTGATGCGCTAGCTCACGGTGTTTGGCGGGATACACCAAATCAAGGCCGGTTCCGGTGACGGCTACGGTGGACCCCTCGGTCGCTATTTCACTGAGAGCACCTTCGTGTGCTGCGCCATCGATGCCTAACGCAAGACCTGAAACAACGGTCAGCCCGCCTGCACTGAGTACCTGCGCAAAGCGTCGCGCGTTTTGTATGCCTTGCAGGGTGGCGTTGCGGCTACCTACTATCGCGATTGATTTTCGTGTCAATAATTCTGCGCGACCTTTGATGTACAACACTGGCGGTGGATCTGCGATGGTAAGCAACGCGCTGGGGTAGTGGGCATCGGCAAACGTAAGCACTTGATTTCCAGCGTGGGTGCACCACTCCAGGGTGGTATCGATTTGCGTGCGGATACGATCATCAAGTGCTGAGCTAAGTGTTAGCGCGAGTTTTTCATTCACACATTTTTGCAGCGACGAATAATTAGCTCCGAAAATATTTTCTGGCAAGCCAAAATGACTCAGCAATTCGCGTGCGGTTTGTGGCCCCACACCCTCTGTCAGCATTAGCCTAAGCCAGTCAGCGAGACCTTCGGTGTGCGTCATGGTGCTTCCATGTCGGGTGAAATGATCGAGTCGCCAATGGTGATGGCGTCACGCGCTTGCATGATCATGGCGAGAGAGATTCTTTCTTGTACTTTGAACACCAGTAACGTTCCAATGGCTTTGTTGTTAAGCGGATTAGATAAAGGATTTTCATTCGTCCGGATTCTAACGTGTCGCACTACCTTGACCACACTACCGGGGTCTAGCCCATGCACCGAGCCACGATTAAGCACGACGATGTCATGCATTCTGGCCCAACGGCCATCGTGCAATATTGCCGCCAGCTTACCGTCAACGACTTTGCCCGGATGCGGAAATAGAGGGACGAGATGTGAATCGCTGACAGGCACTAATTTGTCGCCTGTATTGATTTCTTTTTCTGAACGCATGACGTCAAATTGATGCATCGCTTCGCTACGTTGGCTGAGACGAACCCGACCGATATAAAGGCCGGCCATGCCCAACGCTTGCTGGGTATCCGGGTCGAAAATGGAATGCTTTACGCGGACTACATCAAACTGTTTGTTGCTGCCCACATCGCCAACTACAAAAATGCGATCACCTTTTCCTGCCATGACTCGACCGCTATCAATTGCTCGAACAGTCGGCGCGTTGGGCAAGGTGTCGGAACTGATTAGTGGTGTTCGCGCAAATAAGTTTTGTAAATTTTCCGGCAGTAGCGGTAGCGGTGCCTGAGCGATCTGTGTGCTGCGTATCGTCGGCGCTAAGCGCAATAGGGAAGCCGAGCTGTCCGCTTCAAGGCTAAGTGAGTCACTTAAGCGATTCATTACGATCACCTGGCCCGGATAAATCCAGTGCGGATTAGGGATCACGCTTTGGTTTGGTTTCCATACCTTGGGCCAGCACCACGGGTCATTTAAAAAAAGGGAGGCAATTTCCCACAAAGTGTCCCCGGCTTGTACGTGGTGTTTATCAGGCGCATTCGGGGCCCATTCACAGGCACCGGCTGACCCTGCTGCATGCAGGGGTAAAAAGCTAGTCAGCAAAACGGTGAGCAGCACTGCTGTGCTAAACTTTTTCATTGAATTTTTCCTTGGGATAGAGCTGGTAGGTGATTGAGTGAATGCCGACGTGAATTTTGCGCGTGCTACTCATTACCAATGAGCTGCAACCCCCTATTTTTTTCGTTTGTTGCGCAAAAGTTGTATGGCCCTCTTATCTATCCTTCGCTATCCCGATCCTCGCTTGCATAAGATTGCTAAGCCCGTGACGGATTTTGATGATCGCTTGAAGCAGTTGATTGCTGATATGGCGGAGACTATGTACGAAGCACCGGGGATAGGATTGGCTGCGACGCAAGTCGATGTACATCAACAAGTCATTGTTATTGATACCTCCGATACGCGTGACCAGTTGCGAGTTTTAATTAATCCGCAAATCGTGTGGGCTAGCGACGATCGTCAGGTCTACGAGGAAGGTTGTCTTTCTGTGCCGGGAATTTACGATGGCGTTGAGCGGCCTTCGCGCGTTCGCGTTCGCTCGTTTGATGTGGAGGGCAATTCACACGAATTCGACGCCGACGGCTTACTCGCAGTGTGTGTGCAACATGAGATGGATCACCTCAAAGGTACGGTGTTTGTTGAATACCTGTCACCACTCAAGCGTAATCGTATTAAAAGCAAGCTTCAAAAAGAAGAGCGAGAGCTTAAAAAAGAACGCCATCCCATGGCCGCTCGCTAATTGCTACGAGCGTACTGATTTAACAAAAACCTGATATTTCTCGATTAATGGCGCTAAGCCAAGCGCTTAATTTTCGTGGCCCCGCGTCGCACAGCCACGCTGGCTCGCCATAAAATACGCAATAAATCAGCATCTCCCTGGGTCCGGCGTTCAGCCCGCACCTATAATCTCAGCATGAAAGTTATTTTTGCCGGTACACCGGAGTTCGCTGCCGTTGCGCTCGCGCAGTTGCATGAGGCGGGTTTTGAGATTCCGCTGGTGCTGACGCAGCCTGATCGTCCTGCGGGTCGCGGCATGCAATTGCAGCCTTCGCCCGTCAAGAGCTATGCGTTAAAGCATGGAATGCCGGTTGCGCAACCCGTATCTTTGCGTTTGGACGGCAAATATCCTGATCAGGCCGCCGCCGCGCATGCGCAGCTCAAAGCCACAGAGCATCAGGTAATGGTGGTGGCGGCGTATGGATTGATTCTTCCGGCCTCTATCTTGTCTATACCGCCTATGGGTTGTTTGAATATTCACGCTTCGCTGTTGCCGCGTTGGCGCGGCGCGGCACCCATACATCGCGCCATCGAAGCAGGTGATAGCGAAACCGGCATTACGATCATGCAAATGGATGAGGGCTTGGATACCGGCCCGATGTTGCTGATGCGAAGTGAGCGTATTAACCCAACGGATACGACCGGCTCATTGCACGATCGTCTTGCCGCATTGGGCGGTGAGCTAATTGTTGATGCACTAAAAAAATTGCAGCATGGTGGCTTATCAGCGCAAGCCCAGCCAGCCGACGGCATGACTTACGCAGCAAAAATTTCAAAGCAGGAAGCCGATCTGGATTTTCGTTTGCCTGCGCTGACTCTGCTCAGACGCATTCACGCCTTCAATCCTTTTCCCGGAGCGGTGGCGCATTTGCATGAGACGGCCGTAAAAATATGGCAAGCAAGTTTGGTTGACGCCAAGGGAAAGCCCGGCGAAATTCTCTCAGTAACATCAGAGGGCGTCATCGTCGCATGCGGTACTGGTGCCCTGAAATTAGTGGAACTACAAAAGCCTGGTGGTAAGCGTCTTGCGGCGGCACAGTTTATTCAGGGTTTTGCCATGGAGTCTGGGCAGTGCTTCCAAATTCAACAGTGAATTCCCGTATAATTCAGTAGCGCCGATTTGATTAAACCAGTCAAAATCCAGCTTGCGGGCGCAGAGATGCTGTAAGGCTCTCAATAAATACTGCTAAAGCGGCGCGCATACCCGGCTTCGCTTTGCAGGCCGGGTTTTTTATTTGCGCACTTCCGATATAAGTTCATGAAACGCGACGCGATCTCAACTACCGAAGCTCACTTACGACAATTGCTGTCTCAACGCATCCTGATACTTGACGGAGCGATGGGCACGATGATTCAGCGCTATAAGTTAACTGAGGAAGATTATCGCGGAACCCGCTTTGCCGATTTCAGTGTTCCGGGTAAAGAGATTTTCGTTAAGGGCAATAATGAATTGCTCACGTTAACGCAGCCGCACGTCATTCAAGAGATACACGAACAATACCTCGAGGCGGGTGCCGATCTGATCGAAACCAATACCTTTGGTGCGACCACGATTGCGCAAGATGATTACCATATGGCGCATCTGGCGTATGAGATGAATCTTCAAGCTGCACGCATTGCACGCGCAGCCTGCGATAAGTATTCAACCCCAGATAAACCTCGCTTTGTGGCTGGTGCACTCGGCCCCACTCCCAAGACCGCATCGATTTCGCCTGACGTGAATGATCCCGGCGCGCGCAATGTGACGTTCGATCAATTGGTGGCTGCTTATCATGACCAGGTGCGCGCATTAGTTGAAGGTGGTTCGGATGTACTGTTAGTAGAAACGGTATTCGACACACTCAACTGTAAAGCTGCGCTATTTGCGATTGATCAGTTTTTTGAAGAGACCAATCAAAAATTACCCATCATGATTTCTGGAACCGTGACCGATGCATCGGGTCGCGTGTTGTCGGGTCAAACGGTAACGGCCTTTTGGAATTCGGTGCGTCATGCACGACCCTTAACCATAGGGCTTAATTGCGCATTAGGTGCGGCATTGATGCGCCCGTATGCTGAAGAGTTGTCGAAGATCGCCGAAACCTTCGTCTGTATTTATCCCAACGCCGGTTTGCCCAATCCTATGTCGGATACGGGTTTCGATGAAACGCCCGACGTCACATCGTCACTGCTTAAAGATTTTGCCGAAAGCGAGTTTGTAAATATTGCGGGTGGCTGCTGTGGCACCACGCCAGAGCATATTAAAGCGATTGCTGAGACGGTAAAAAGTATTCCTCCGCGCGTTATTCCAACGCATCTGCATCACATGCGTTTGTCCGGCTTAGAACCTTACGTCATTGATGAAGATTCTTTATTCGTTAACGTAGGCGAGCGCACTAACGTCACCGGTTCAAAAGCTTTCGCTCGCATGATTTTGAATGAGCAGTATGAAGAAGCCTTAGCGGTAGCTAGGCAGCAAGTTGAAAATGGCGCGCAGATCATTGACATCAACATGGATGAAGCCATGCTTGATTCGGTGGCGGCGATGACGCGCTTTTTGAATTTGATTGCTTCAGAGCCCGATATCGCGCGTGTACCGATCATGATCGATTCATCCAAATGGTCAGTGATCGAAGCCGGCTTAAAGTGTGTTCAGGGCAAGGCGATTGTTAATTCGATTTCGCTTAAAGAAGGTGAAGAAGAGTTTCAGCGCCAAGCCAAACTCTGTCGCCGCTATGGCGCTGCTGTGATAGTGATGGCCTTTGATGAAAAAGGTCAGGCCGATACGTATCAACGCAAAATTGAAATTTGTGAGCGCGCCTATCGCATGCTGACCGAAGTAGTGGGCTTCCCTCCTGAAGATATTATTTTCGATCCCAATATTTTTGCGATCGCCACGGGTATCGAAGAGCATAACAATTACGCCGTTGATTTTATCGAAGCTACTCGCTGGATACGCGAAAACCTTCCCCATGCAAAAATCAGTGGTGGCGTATCGAACGTGAGTTTTTCATTCCGCGGAAATGATCCCGCTCGCGAGGCAATTCATACGGTGTTTTTATATCACGCGATTCGTGCGGGTATGAGCATGGGTATCGTGAATGCGGGCATGGTCGGTGTTTACGACGACCTCGATCCTGAATTGCGTGAACGCGCTGAAGACGTGGTGTTAAATCGTCGTGAAGATGCGACTGAGCGCATGATCGAATTGGCTGCAACGTTAAAAGCCGGCGATAAAAAAGAAGAACAAAATTTAGTTTGGCGTGAGAACCCGGTTGAAAAACGTTTATCCCACGCTCTGATTCACGGCATCACACAGTGGATTGTTGAAGATACCGAGGAGGCACGTCAGCAGGTGGCGGATCGTGGCGGTCGTCCGATTCATGTCATTGAAGGCCCGCTGATGGATGGCATGAATATCGTCGGCGATCTGTTCGGTCAGGGCAAAATGTTTTTGCCACAAGTGGTGAAATCAGCTCGTGTGATGAAGCAAGCGGTCGCTCATCTCGTGCCTTACATTGAAGAAGAAAAGCTGGCAGAAGAGAAGCGCACTGGCCAAGCAGCAAAAGCTAAAGGGAAAATCGTCATCGCCACGGTTAAGGGTGATGTGCATGATATTGGTAAGAACATCGTGTCCGTTGTTTTGCAGTGTAATAATTTTGATGTGGTGAACATGGGTGTGATGGTGCCGTGTTCGGAAATTCTCGCTAAAGCCAAAGAAGAAAACGCAGACATCATAGGCTTGTCGGGTTTGATTACGCCTTCGCTGGAAGAAATGGCTCACGTAGCGAAGGAAATGCAGCGAGATCCGTATTTCCGTGGATTAAAGACGCCGCTTATGATTGGTGGTGCAACCACCAGCCGTGCTCATACGGCGGTAAAGATCGCGCCGAATTACGAAGGGCCAGTGGTGTATGTGCCCGATGCTTCTCGATCAGTGTCGGTTGCACAGTCGTTGCTGACGCCTGAATCGCGTGATCACTACATCAGTGAGATTGCAACGGACTATGAGCGTATTCGACATCAGCACGCCGGCAAAAAAGCCATCCCTATGCTGTCGTTAGAAGCGGCGCGCAAAAACAAAATGCGTTTGTCGTTTCAAGATAAATACGCGCCTCATAAACCGAAATTCATAGGGCGTCGGCATTTTAGAAATGTTGATCTCGCGCTGCTGGCTAACTACATTGATTGGGGTCCGTTTTTCCAGACTTGGGATTTGGCCGGCCCCTTCCCTGCAATTTTGACCGACCCCGTGGTTGGTGAGTCAGCGAGTAATGTGTATGCTGAAGCGCAGGTGATGTTGAAAAAACTGATAGAAGGTCGGTGGCTGACGGCGAATGGTGTGATGGCGATTTTACCCGCCAATACCGTTGGTGATGATGATATTG
Source organism: Pseudomonadota bacterium (assembly GCA_041179845.1). GTDB lineage: Bacteria > Pseudomonadota > Gammaproteobacteria > Burkholderiales > Burkholderiaceae_D > Pernthalerella. The sequence continues at coordinate 1,304 of JBEGSP010000215.1, read as the reverse complement.
AAATCTATACCGACGAAAGCAAAACCGAAATCGCGTTCACTTATTACGGTTTACGCCAACAAACTGAAAAGCCTGTCATTGATGGTGTGGCCAGACCGAATCAATGTCTGGCTGATTTCATCGCCCCTAAATCCTCCGGCATTACGGATTACATAGGCCTGTTCGCTGTGACTTCAGGCATTGGTATTGAAAAACACGAGCAGCGTTTTGAAGATGCCAATGATGATTATTCATCCATCATGCTCAAGGCATTAGCCGATCGTTTTGCTGAAGCCTTTGCTGAATATTTGCATGAGCGAGTGCGCAAAGATTTGTGGGGCTATGCCAGCGATGAAAAATTGGCTACTACCGAGTTGATTGCAGAATCGTACCGCGGCATTCGTCCTGCACCGGGCTATCCTGCATGTCCTGAGCACACGGTCAAACAAGATATGTTCCGCATACTTGAGTGCGAAGATATCGGCATGAGTCTGACGGAATCGTATGCCATGTTTCCGGGCGCTGCTGTGTCGGGATTTTATTTCGGACATCCTGAGTCGAAATATTTCAGCGTCGGAAAAATAGGCGCTGATCAGCTGGCCGACATGGCCAAGCGTCGAGGCGTTAGTGCAGAACAGTTACAGAGTTGGCTGGCGCCGAATTTGTGATGTTAGCGCAGTAAAGTCGGCAAAATGAAGCCAGTGAATTAATTCACTGGCTGACCATCAACGAATACTTTCATCTCACCTGCAGTAAAAGCATGCCAAGTTTCATTGGTTGTCAGGGGTTCAGTAACGATGATGGCTACTTGATCATTCGGCGTGGTCACTTCTGAAAAATCGACGGTTAAATCTTCATCAGACAATTTCGCTTGGGTAAACGGATATTTGCGGATGATGTAGTGCAAACGAGTTGAGCAGTGCGCATACAACGCTGAGCCATCCGAGAGCATCATGTTAAACACACCATACGATGCAATGTTTGTGGTCAGTTCCCTCAAGGCTTCAGTGAGTGCAGATTGTGCTGGTGGTGTATCACCGAAGCGGCGGCGTAATTCTTGCAATAAAAAACAAAATGCGCGTTCACTATCGGTAGTGCCAACCGGGCGGAATGCGCCATTCAACTCAGGTGAAAATTCCTTCAAATCACCATTGTGGGCAAACACCCAGTAGCGCCCCCATAGTTCACGTATAAATGGATGACAGTTTTCCAGAGCGACATGACCTTGCGTCGCTTTGCGTATATGCGATATGACGTTGGTGGATTTGATTGGATAGTGTTTGATTAGCTCTGCTACGGGTGAGGCAATGGCTGATTGATGATCG
>JBEGSP010000214.1:0-12845 GCA_041179845.1 Pseudomonadota bacterium | reverse complement strand
TCTTTTCCAATGTTGGATGTATAAAGGAGTCTGCCGTGGCACGTGAATGCCAAGTAACAGGGAAGAAGCCGATGGTCGGCAATAACGTTTCCCACGCAAATAACAAAACCAAGCGCCGCTTCCTGCCTAACTTGCAGAACCGCCGTTTCTGGGTTGAATCTGAAAACCGCTGGGTCCGCATGCGCGTATCGACTGCAGGTGTTCGCATTATTGACAAACTCGGCATCGATGCCGTGTTGGTAGATATGCGCGCCCGTGGCGAAAAGATCTAACGATTACATTTAAAGGACAACCACCATGGCTACTAAAGGCCGAGATAAGATCAAACTGGAGTCAAGTGCGGGTACTGGCCACTTCTACACGACTTCCAAAAACAAGCGCACCATGCCTGAAAAAATGGAGATCATGAAATTCGATCCCAAGGCACGTAAGCACGTGATGTACAAAGAAACGAAGATCAAATAAATCGTCGATTCGTTAAGTTAGTAATGTTCGTAAAAAAGCCCCGCAAGATTTGCGGGGCTTTTTTTTGCATGAAGCTTTTATGCTTGACTCACTTGCTTAAGACTACCGCGACTCCCATCACTGGACAATCATTCAAGCCAGTCTACTATCAAGCATAGCTACGTAAGCGCAGCGAAAACTGCTCCAAAGAACGAATACCAGAAGCTTCAGCACGAGCACACCAATCACGTAACTGGGCGAGCAATTGGTCGCTACTCGAATGAGAACGCTCCCACAGTGCTGCCAATTCAGTTCTCATTTCGTGCATAGTCTTCAGGGCATCGCTGTACTTGAAGATTTCTGACAATTGCTGCTGCTGTGCCGCTTCCAGAGTAGCTGGCTCGCACTGCAGTAATTTTTTCGATGATTTCAACACGTCTTTCTCAAGTGCTGATTTGGCGCGTATGTTGGCAATCTCGTCGCCCCACACTTGTCGCAATGAAAGCGCATATTTCGCCATCACATCGTAGCGATTCGCAACGATGGACTGCAGCGTGTCAAGATCGGCTACTAATTTTTCGCGATCGAAACGCGGAGCAGGTGCGACTTTTTTCACTTTGGCTAGGCCAAAGAAAGAAAGAATAGTGATGTACATCCAGCCAATATCGAACTCATACCACTTCGATGACAGCTTGGCCGAGGTGCCGTAGGTGTGGTGGTTGTTATGCAGCTCTTCACCACCGATGATGATGCCCCAAGGAAGAATATTGGTTGACGCATCTTTGCAATCAAAATTGCGATAGCCCCAATAGTGACCAATGCCATTAATGATGCCCGCAGCTGTCACAGGAATCCACATCATCTGCACCGCCCAGACACATAAGCCAAGCACGCCAAACAACATAATATTAATGACCAACAGCATAGAAACACCCAAGGCCGAGTGTTTTGAATAGACATTGCGCTCGATCCAATCATCTGGCGTACCGTGACCATATTTTTCTATGGTTTCAGTATTGCGTGCCTCAATACGATACAGCTCTGCACCTTCGTAAACGACTTTATCGATGCCCCGTGTGACCGGGCTGTGCGGATCTTCTTCAGTTTCACATTTAGCGTGATGCTTACGGTGTATAGCGGCCCACTCTTTGGTGACCATGCCTGTGGTCATCCACAACCAAAAACGGAAAAAATGACTCGGTATCGCATGTAAATCCAAGGCACGGTGTGCTTGGCAACGATGTAGAAAAATAGTGACGCCCGCAATCGTGATATGCGTGACGATCAACGTGTAAATAAAAATTTGCCAGCCAGACGCGTTTGTCAGACCGTTCAAAAGGAAATCAAGGACAGGATCCAAGCCAGAGGTCAGGCTCATTTTTTCTCCAGAGAGTAGAACAAGGGCGAAGCAAAGTGGCATTCATCTCATGCGACTTACGATGCTTCAATAGTTGAATTGTACGTTGTTTTGGCCTAGCCGGGCTTCTTAAAAAGCAACTTAGTCGGATAAAGGCTTATGAATCAAAGGCTTGTCAGTTTGATCTGAAAATTGTGGTGTTTTTTCTAACACCACCGGAATACGTATGTTCAGCTCTCGTATTAGGGTCAGCAAACCGCTGTTAATCTCGGAAATTAAGCCCGTCGTGCCTAGCTCAGGATCGATAATCCAAAAACCCAATTCAAGCTCCAGACCCTCGGGTGCGAGTCGCTTCACTATCAGCTCAGGCGTTGGATCGGCTAAAACTCTGGAAATACCCAGCATCAAACTTTGGGATTGTTTTGCTAAATTAGTAATGTCTGTCGCATAAGCCACCGTCAGGCCAATGGATAGCCGAACACGACGGTCTGATAAAGAAAAATTTTGAACCGGTAGAGACACCATCATTTCATTCGGTATGACTGTCTCTGATCCATCCGCCCCACGCAATATCGTGCAGCGCGCATTAATCTGCACGACTTCACCTTTGAATTTATCGACACTGATGACATCACCCAGTGAAAGACTGCGTTCGACCAAAATCACTATGCCCGACACATAACTACTCACCAATTTCTGCAAACCCAAACCGAGACCAACACCTAAAGCACCACCGAAAACGGACAACACCGTTAAATCAATACCGACTAGCGACAAGCTGGTTAGAACAGCCAACAGTAGAAAAAACGCCCGGCCCGCACGCGCCGCAACAACACGTAGCGACGAATGAAATGTCTCCAGTTGCATGAGCTTTTGCTCAAGCGCTGCTGAAGCCCACAGCGCCAACACCACGGTCACACCGACCGATAATAAGGCCTGAATAATGACCAGCAGTGATTCACGATGACGCCCGATGGGAATCATGGTCTCTTCAAGAATCAATACAAGCTCAGGCCACAAACCTGTCACGTAGAGCGCAAAACTAATCCAAACGATGGTTGCAAATGTTTGCTCGAAGGCTTGCATGAAACGACCTACACGACCCTCTCTGGCAAAAGCTTTGCGCAATAAAAAAAATACTGCCCGAATCAACGAGAATGAAAGCAACAAAGGCACTGCAACACGTAAAAGCCCCACGTGATGCCAGCTTTTCATTAAACCGATAGCCAGCTCTATCAAAATCACGGCAAACAAGGGTGTCAACACAGTTCGAAAACTATCGGCAGGCATAGTCAGTGCGTGTAAGCGCTCGGAGTCCAGCGAAAAACGTTTACTCCAACTGCGCGACAACACCCATCCTGCAAGCAGACAAAGAGCCAACACGAAAAGCTGCGACAAAAAATCCGGGCTCTCCAGATCTGCCAGTAAATCTAGCCATAAGTTATAGGCGGTGGAATAGCTCATTTTTTTTCACTCTCGGTATAAGGCCTTGCCTGTCGCCAGTGCCGTTCCCAATTTTTCGCGTAGCGCTCGGTTAGGCGAGGATTATCACGAAATATCAACAGATTTTCGGCATTCATATTCTGAGCACCCCACGTGAAATTGTAGCTTCCTGTAATCACCACGGGATGCCTTCCAACCGAATCAATTAACACCACTTTGTTATGCGCATGGCGGTAACGTGTTTCCAGCCATACAGGAATATTATGTTGCTCAAGAAGGTCTAACAATGAGCCTGCCGTGTCTTCATGTTGACGGCTATCTGCCATGACTCGCACATCCACACCACGCTGACGTGCATTTATCAGACCAAAAGCAATCGCACGACTCGTTAACAAATACGCTTGTACGAGTATCTGCGTTTTTGCAGCAGCAATTGCATCAATCAACAACGCCTGAGTGTCATCCCACGGCGAAAAAGCAACCTGTACCGTGCCCAGTGCTGGCAAAGTTTCGGGAATACTCTTGGCCTCTGTCGCATGACTCCATGCTGGAGAGCACAGCGACAGCCAAAGTAAACACAAGAATGTAAAAACGGTACGCAACGCTTAGCTTTTCCTTTCAATCACTGCCGCAAAAAATCCATCCGTATGATGACGATGGGGTAGCAATTTAAGATAGTCATCCATAGCTAATGAAATTTTTTGCTCGGCTAGTACTTCGCTCATGGGACGCAATTCATACTCTGGGTGCGTACTCAGGAAGTCCGTAACAATGGATTCATTTTCTTCTTCCAGCAAGCTACACGTTGCGTACACCACACGCCCACCGGGCTTTACCAAACGCGCCGCACTCGCAAGAATCGACATCTGTAGTTGGCTCATTTGCGCAATATCACCCTCTGACTGTCGCCATTTCATATCGGGGTTGCGGCGTAAGGTTCCTAAACCACTGCAAGGTGCATCAATCAATACACGATCAAGCTTGCCCGACAGACGTTTTATCTTCGCGTCTTTCTCGTGCGCCATCAAGCCGGGATGAACATTCGATAAACCGCTGCGCGCCAGTCTGGGCTTTAATTTAGCCAAGCGCTTTTCTACAACATCAAATGCATATAAGCGTCCGGTGTTTCGCATCCAAGCTCCAAGAGCGAGTGTTTTACCGCCGGCACCAGCACAAAAATCAGCCACCATTTCGCCGCGTTTAGCTCCGACGATTTGCGCCAGTAACTGACTTCCTTCATCTTGCACTTCAACCCAACCATCTTTAAACAAAGGCATGTTTTGAAGTGCAGGTTTTTTTCTAATGCGTAAACCTAATGGAGAATACGGCGTAGGCTCACTCACAATACCTGCAGTCGTAAGCTCAGCCTGCACCGCTTCGAGCGATGATTTAATTGTATTAATCCGAAGATCAAGCGGAGCACTCTCATTTAACGCATCAACTAATTGAAATGCTTCTTCTTCACCTAACTGCGCGATCAATCGACTCATAATCCAATCGGGCATATTGGTTCTAAGTGCAACAGAAAAACTGTGACTATCCAACGCTAATACTTCGTTTAACCATGCAGTCTCTTGCTCTGTCAAACCCGCGATCGATTCCACTCCAACGGCATGAGCCAAACCCAACAAAGCAATACGGCGCATCTGCGAGCCCGAACCTGATTCAGCTAAATGAGTAAACAACGTTCGTTTACGCAATAATGCATACACCGCTTCAGCGACGACTCCACGTTCACGTCCACCCAACCTCGGGTGCTCACGAAAATAGCGCGAAAGCACCATATCCGCCGCCGCGGTAAAACGCAGAACATCGCGCAAGGCTTCTTCAGTACTTGCGATGATTGCAGGTGGCAATCTCATAATTTATTGCTTTCAGAAATGTGAGGCGTTCAACTGCCTAAAATGGAAGGCGAAATAATCGCCAAGATAGAATTCCGTACTAGGTACCTGCGGATCGCACGACCCGACCATCAACTAGCTTGAGCACACCAGACATCAGATCGCTCACAGCTTTAGGATAGATACGATGCTCATGCTCAAGCACACGCGCAGCTAGCGTGTCCTCAGTATCATCGTCGAGTACCGGCACGGCCACTTGCGCAATGATAGGACCATGATCGAGTTCGGTCGTCACAAAATGTACTGTTGCACCATGCACCTTGACGCCCGCATCGATCGCTTGCTGATGCGTGTGCAAGCCAGGAAAACTCGGTAACAGCGAAGGATGAATATTAATGAGTCGTCCAAAATATCGGTTTACGAATCCTGGCGTCAGGATCCGCATGAACCCGGCCAATACAATTAAGTCGGGAGAATATTGATCAATCAGTTCAGCCAATGCAGCATCGAATTGTTCGCGATCAGGGTAGTCACGATGATTGATTGCAGAAGTAGGGATACCTGCAGTGCGCGCCACATCCAAACCTGCTGCCGTCGGTTGATTGCTGATGACTGCCGCAATCTGCGCTGGCCAACGTTCGGCAGCTGCCACTTTCAGCATGGCTTGCATATTGCTGCCGCGTCCGGAAATTAAGATAACGATGCGCTTCATAGCGCGAATTTTAACAGCGCATTCTTCTTAACGAAGCAGAATAAGCGCACTGCGCCTAACTCTGAAAATAGGCTGAAATGAGAGATTGCTTATTGAAAAGAGAAAAACACCCGGAATGGGATTTTTTTCTCAGCCCAGAAATCAGCCGCATCACGAAACACATCCAACAAGTTTTCGCGGGCTTCTTTATCAAATTTCTGAGTACTGGGAAGCTGCTCCAAGACCACCAAAAAGCCAGTTTGATCACCCGCTTCATGTAACACCTTAGTCAGGCATTCAGTCAGCGCATCATAATTTTTGGCAAATTGCTTAGGCAGAAAAAACGATTCAGCAATAATGCCCAGCATTTGTTGACGTGTCTGCCCATGCGCGCAATGAGCATAAAGAAAATGCTGGCCGAGACGAACCGCCTCCTCCTGCAATTCGGTAACCCGAAAGGCGCGGATAGACTGCACCACATTCGTTGGAACGGCGCGAAGCAGACCACTGGCCGGAATAACTTCCTGGACCTCGTCCTCGCGCTGCAAAGGCGCGCTGAGCATGTAAATGTTCACGGTAATTTTTTAACATCAAAAAACGCACGCAATTTCAAAGTAATTGTGAATTTTGCAACGACTGCGTACGCACGTTAGTCCTGATTTGCTGTCGGCTGCGCCTATTAGGCTCTTGATCGCCAGCAACTCATGATGATACCCGTCCTTTGGTCTGGGCAAAACCCCTGAGCGACCTCAAGGGCACAAATACAGGTAGTTATTTGGCAATAAACATCAGAGAGGGGCTGATTTATTGTAATTTTTAGGAGGATTGCTGGGCGCCATCCCAATAAACTAGTGAATTAGTTGGGCTGATTCTCAAAGGCTGAGATTGTCAAATACAAATGGAATAAAGCAGAATCGAATTAAGCCTCAGATGGTTTAAAAAATTGCAACACTTCGTTTTTCCTTTTTAAGACATCAATTTGCCCCAATTCAATTAATGATCGGGTAAAGCTAGCCTCAAACAACAAATACGAAGCAAGTGCAGCACCGCGCTGCTCGGTCGCACCAATCGCTGATAGCAAAGTACGAATCGGCAGCGGCAAACTACCCACATGACGACTGGCAATCAAATCCAAGGGCTGGGACGGTGTTATGGCCAGCATTTCCACAGGATGCAAAGGAGTCAGCGCTCGCTGTTCTGGGGTTAACAATGCTAGCGTGCTGTTAATCCGGTTGAGCCTTTCAATGTCCGACGACAGCCCATCCAAAAAAATACTGGACATGGCATGACCAGCGATTTGTGCAAGGCTGGGGTAACCGGAAAACTGGCTGAACTCACGCTTCACACCGACGTTACCCGCACCAATCACCAGCACCTTGTTGGCACCCAGATGAATAGCCGGCGAAATAGGCGCCACATCGCGCATAGAGCCATCACCAAAATACTCACAGCGTTCATTGCAATACAAAGGCACCGCAGGAAAAATAAGAGGAATGGCTGATGAAGCCAGCAGATGATCAATACTGATTTGCTGCTGAACCGACATTCGCTGCGCCCGCTGCCATGGGGAAATCTCGACTGCCGACTGATAAAAAATGACATGCCGGCCAGCGGTATACGACGAGGCAGACACTGCCAATGCATCGATGGCTCCCCGCTCTAGAGCCGCATCCAAACGCGGCAAATCGATCATTTTGTTTAGCAAATCCGCCAGCGGGGAATTATCCAGTAGTGAATTCGGCGGTTGAGAGTGCCACTTGCGCAGCAACCATCCAAACGAAAGTAAAGAAAGCCAACGCGCCCCTGATCGAATCACGCCTATCGAATCGGCGCGATAAACCTGTTCAACATTCAGTCCACGCCACACATTCACTAAATGCGTAACGCTCTCTTCGAAATTATCTGAACGACTGGCAAAGGCTGTGGCATTGATCGCGCCTGCAGAGGTGCCACACACAATGGCAAAGGGATTGCGCTCGGCCGGCCAACCCGTTTCACTCAACAACGAAAAAATAGCTTGCAGAACGCCCACCTGGTAAGCAGCTCGCGCGCCACCACCTGCCAGAAACAAAGCTGTTTTTTGTGGCTCAGACATACCCTCAGAGTAACAGCACCCGACCCAGGCTAAAAGCCCTCTGCTCTACTATCGCAATGACGCAACATTGCACCACACCGCACCGCACCACACTGCGGATGCCATAAAAAAACGTGTAGGAAGCTCGCTCCCTACACGCCTTGATTGCATGTGAATGCAATTATTTTGGCTGCATGCGAATCGCACCATCGAGACGGATAGTTTCACCATTCATCATGGTGTTCTCGATAATGGTTTTGGCCAAATGCGCATATTCATGCGGCTTACCCAGACGTGGAGGAAACGGCACCATGCGCCCCAAAGCATCTTGCACGTCTTGTGGCATACCTAACAACATCGGTGTTTCGAAAATACCCGGAGCAATCGTCATCACACGAATACCATTCCGCGACAAGTCACGCGCCATAGGTAATGTGAGGCCAACCACCGCTGCCTTCGACGCACCATACGCTGCTTGCCCGATCTGACCGTCATACGCCGCTACGGATGCCGTATTGATGATCACGCCGCGCTCTCCTCCAGCATTCGGCTCATGATTACTCATCGCCACAGCTGCCAAACGCGCCATGTTGAACGTACCAATCAAATTGATGTTTACTACGCGCTGAAAAACATCCAAAGGATGCGCACCATCTTTACCCACGGTCTTGACTGCTGGAGCCACACCCGCACAGTTAATCAAACCAACCAATGTGCCCATCGATTCAGCAGCGGCTACTACTGCCAGACCATCCGCTTCGGAGGTCACATCGCACTTCACAAATTTACCGTTGAGTTCAGCAGCGAGTTTTTCGCCAGCCTCAACTTGCACATCGGCGAGTACGACCTTGCCACCATTGTCAACAATCATGCGTGCGCTTGCAGCGCCCAGGCCAGATGCTCCGCCGGTAATGATGAAGACATTATTCTTAATTTCCATGCTCTCTCCAGATCGATAAATAACTCTATAGGCACTAACTCATATTGCGCAAAGCGCTGCCAAGCCGTAATGATAACCGCCAAAAGAAAAAGGCAGCCTAAGCTGCCTTTTTCAATGTAAAACAATCACATCATTAGCCAAAAATACCTTTGGCTGCCAACAGCGGCACGATTAGCAATGCCACAATGTTGATGATCTTAATCAGCGGATTAACCGCAGGACCCGCTGTATCTTTGTAGGGATCGCCAACGGTGTCGCCAGTAACAGCCGCTTTATGCGCCTCGCTACCTTTGCCGCCGTGATGACCATCTTCGATATATTTCTTAGCGTTGTCCCAGGCACCGCCACCGGTACACATAGAAATAGCGACGAACAAACCTGTCACGATGGTACCCATCAACAAACCACCCAATGCCTTCGGTCCAAGAACCAAACCAACCACGATAGGCACAACAACAGGCAGCAATGAAGGAATCATCATTTCTTTGATCGCTGATGCAGTCAACATATCAACAGCTTTGCCGTATTCAGGCTTGCCCGTACCTTCCATGATGCCCGGAATTTCACGGAATTGTCGACGCACTTCCTCGACCACCGAACCTGCCGCACGACCCACCGCTTCCATCGCCATAGCGCCAAACAGATAAGGAATCAAACCACCGATGAACAAGCCGACGATCACCATAGGATCGGAGAGATCAAACGCGATTTCAATACCACGCGCATGCAATGCATGGGTGTAGTCAGCAAAGAGAACCAACGCTGCCAAACCTGCAGATCCAATCGCATACCCTTTGGTCACGGCCTTGGTCGTATTACCAACAGCATCCAAAGGATCGGTAATGTCACGAACGCTATCTGGCAGTTCAGCCATTTCTGCAATACCACCGGCATTGTCAGTAATTGGTCCATAAGCGTCGAGCGCAACGATGATGCCAGCCATCGACAACATCGACGTTGCAGCGACTGCAATACCGAACAAACCCGCTAATGAAAACGATGCAAGGATACCTGCGCAAACAAACAGAACAGGCCACGCTGTCGATTTCATCGAGATGCCGATACCCGCAATAATGTTTGTCGCATGACCCGTAGTCGATGCTTGAGCGATGTGTTTAACGGGCGCGAAATCGGTACCTGTGTAGTACTCAGTTACCCACACCATCGCTGCAGTCAACACCAATCCCACTGCACATGATCCAAACAATTGCATCGCGGTCACCACACGATCACCCACCATCGTGATTGGCTCAGGGAATACCATGGTCGTCACGAAATAGAATGCGATCAGTGACAACACGCCGGCAACAATCAATCCACGATACAACGCAGGCATTACGTTTTTCATGTCAGGGCTGGCTTTAACAAACATCACACCGATAATCGAAGCAATGATCGATACACCGCCAAGGATCAACGGATAAATCACCGCTGCACCGGGAGCGGATGCCACCATTAACGCACCCAATGCCATCGTCGCGATCAATGTCACCGCGTAGGTCTCGAACAAATCGGCAGCCATACCAGCGCAATCGCCAACGTTGTCACCTACGTTATCTGCAATAACGGCTGGATTACGTGGGTCATCCTCGGGAATCCCAGCTTCTACCTTACCGACCAAATCAGCACCGACGTCTGCACCCTTGGTGAAGATGCCGCCGCCGAGTCGAGCGAAGATAGAAATCAACGATGATCCAAAAGCCAGTCCCAGCAAAGGCTTAAGCGTTGCTGAATCAGGATGCTCTAAACCACCGATGAAGTAGTAAAACAGCGAGACACCCAACAGACCCAGACCCACCACCAGCATGCCGGTAATAGCACCGCCACGGAAGGCTACGTCCAACGCCGGGCCAATGCCGTGAGTGGCCGCCTGAGCCGTACGCACATTGGCACGTACCGAGACGTTCATACCGATGAAGCCGCAGGCACCCGACAACACCGCACCGACAACAAAACCCAGCGCCGTTTTAAGGTCAAGAAAAACGCCTATCAGCACTGCTAGCACAACACCAACGATGGCAATCGTTCGGTATTGACGTGCAAGATAAGCCGCAGCACCTGCTTGAATCGCCGCAGCGATTTCTTGCATACGTGCATTACCCGCATCCTGACTCAGGATCCAGCTACGGGAAACCAAACCGTAGATAACGGCGATGAGGCCGCATATCACAGCAAACCACAGTCCTTGTGATGCCATATCTCTCCTCCAATTGTTCGCAACAAAATTAACTTCATTTGCAGCCCAACCTGTACCGGCCAGTACTGCGATCGATGTACAACTGCTACTTACAACCTTTGAAACTGAATCAGCAAAACAACCACCAACGATGACTAACTTTCGCTCATGAAAAAAGCGGACCGAAGTCCGCTTTCATTAACATCTCTTTTACTTCTCCAGCGCGGCAAACGCGCGATCGCGAATTTCATCGACCGGACCTACGCCGGCGATCTTGCGATACTTAGGCGCTCCGGATTTTCCTGATTGCGCCCAATCGTTGTAATAACCTACCAATACTTTGGTTTGTTCGTGATAGACCGATAAACGTTTTTTTACGGTCTCTTCACGATCATCATCACGCTGAATCAACTCTTCACCAGTCTGATCATCTTTACCAGCAACCTTAGGCGGATTGAATTTCACATGATAAGTACGACCGGAGGCAGGATGAACACGCCGTCCACTCATACGCTCAATAATCGCTTCATCTGGAACATCAATCTCGAGCACATAATCAATCGCGACACCCGCGTCTTTCATTGCATCAGCTTGCGGAATCGTGCGCGGAAATCCATCGAATAAATAGCCGTTGGCACAATCAGCTTGTTTAAGGCGATCTTTGACCAAGCCAATAATAATTTCATCAGATACCAATCCACCCGCATCCATTACCTTTTTTGCGGCCAGGCCCAGCGGCGTACCTTCTTTGACAGCCGCGCGCAACATATCGCCCGTGGAGATCTGTGGAATATTGAAACGTTCTTTTATGTACGCTGCCTGCGTGCCTTTTCCAGCACCGGGCGCTCCAAGCAAAATCAACCGCATTACTAATTCCTTACGTTTTTTTTAAAACCGGCAACCGCGCAGCTACTGCCAGCAACCGGTGTGTCTCCCGAATAGTCCGCACGAAAGTTACCACAGAATCCGTCAATGTCGGCGGTTTGCCCCCGCCAGAGTCTTGCTCAAACGGCAAAATACCGGCGCACTCGCTCAAGATCTTCAGGTGTATCAACGCCTGCTTGCGGGACGTGCGATGTTCGTCGCACTGCAATATGAAAACCATTCCAGAGCACCCTAAGTTGTTCGAGTGCCTCGATATCTTCGAGTGGTGACTTAGGCAATGATGAATAGCGACCGAGGAAATCGCGTCGATACGCATATAAACCGATATGTCTGAGTGGCTCGTAACCTGCGGGTAGATCTTTTATATCGCTCACCGCAAAAGCATCGCGATGCCAGGGAATAGGTGCACGAGAAAACAGCAAAGCATGTCCAGAGCTATCGAGCACAACTTTCACGACATTCGGATTAAATACATCAGCGATCTGATCAATCGGATGCGCTGCGGTTGCCATCGGAACCTGTTCAGTTATCAGCGAGGCGCACTCATTGATTAATTCAGGATCAATCAATGGCTCATCACCTTGCACATTCACAATCACCTGATCATCTGCTAAACCTAGCGCAGTCGCGACCTCGGCAATCCTATCGGTGCCCGATGGATGATCGGAGCGCGTCATGTGTACGGCTATGTCATGCGACTTGCACGCTGCAAAAATATCCGCGTGATCGGTGGCCACCACAATGCGCGACGCACGCGACATTGCAGCGCGCTGAGCCACACGTACGATCATGGGTTTGCCGCCCAAATCAGCAAGCGGCTTATCCGGCAAGCGTGTTGATGCCATGCGGGCCGGAATAATAATTGTGAAGCTCATGAAAAATGGCGTTAGAAATGCAAAGCTATTTAACTGAATCGCTCTGCTGCGAGCTAGCTGCGTTCATATCGCGCGCTTGTTCTGCCCACATAATTGGAATGCCATCGCGGATCGGAAAC
>JBEGSP010000213.1:0-2586 GCA_041179845.1 Pseudomonadota bacterium | reverse complement strand
GTGTTTGCCTATGATCGCGGGTTGGTCAATGATGACCTTGCGCGACTACGTTATGAAGCCAGCGTTCGACCCGGTTTTCATGAGAGTTATTCAAGTATGTTTCCTGCGCCGCGTCAGCGTTGGGTTGATGCATTAGCCAGTGATGAGAAAGCAATTGCCGCCATAGATAAAGATACATTAATTATTCATGGGCGAGAAGATAAGGTGATACCGCTAGAAAATTCGCTGCGCTTTTCCCAACTACTATCGCGTTCGCAGTTACACGTGTTTGGTCGTTGCGGGCATTGGACTCAAATTGAGCATTCAAAACGATTTTCGCAGCTAGTATCCAATTTTCTTGCTGAAGCTGATCAATAATTACGCGACAGAACTATGCGTTCAATGACAGGAGGTCAGGTTCTTGTCGATGCGCTGTTGTCGCATCACGTCGATACCATTTTTTGCATCCCGGGTGAAAGCTATCTACCAGTGCTCGATGCTTTGCATGATGCGCACTCAATAAAAACAGTCGTTGCTCGTCATGAAGGTGCTGCGAGCTATATGGCAGAAGCCTATGGCAAGCTTACTGGGCAACCGGGAATTTGTTTTGTGACACGCGGGCCAGGCGCTTCTCACGCTAGCGTTGGTTTGCACACAGCGTATGAAGACTCTACACCGATGATTTTATTTATCGGACAAGTAGAAACTCAATTTCTTGGTAGAGGAGCTTTTCAGGAAATTGATTATTCACGTATGTTCGGCAGTAGCGCCAAAGCAGTACATCAGGTTAGAAATGTTGCAGACCTGCCCGAGGTCATTCACAGTGCATTTGAGTTAGCCATCAGCGGACGACCTGGTCCAGTCGTTATCGAGCTTCCAGAAGATATTTTATTTTCCAAAACTGATCGTCTTGTTTCTGCTGCGGTATCTGAGAAGGTAGTCACTCGTGTGCCATTCGATTTAACCGAGGTCGGGCACATACTGGAAAATGCTAAACGTCCTTTAGTTATAGTGGGTGGGAGTTGCTGGTCGCAAAAGGGCTTGTCTGCTCTAAGAGAATTCATTCATCGTTATCGATTACCTGTAGCTGCAAGCTTTAGGCGTCAAGATCTACTCGACAATGAGGATCATCATTACGTTGGAATGTTAGGACTGGCTGCTAATCCTGCTCTAATACAACGCATTCATGATGCCGATGTGGTTGTAGCGATAGGCTCGCGACTCTCAGAAGTCACCAGTAATGGATATACCTTGTTTCAACACGATTCAACGTCACAGAAGCTGATACATTTGTATCCGCAGCCGCATGTACTCGCTGATGTTTACAAACCGGCGTTATCAATACATGCGCCGTTAGGTTATTTAGCTAAAGCACTTGCTGTATTGCCTGAGCCAAAATCAATCGCGTGGACAGATTGGACTATCGACGCCCGACAAGATTTTGTAACGTTTAGTCAACCACTGGTTGTGCACCCCAATCATGCAGGAGTGGATATGGGGAAGGTGGTTAATTATTTAAGTAACTCACTTCCTGACGATGCAATTGTTTGTAATGGGGCTGGAAATTTTTCAGTGTGGGTGCATAGATTTTATAAGTACCGCACGCATGTCTCCGAATTAGCCCCGACTAATGGCTCTATGGGATACGGTCTACCTGCCGCCATAACAGCAAAAATTCGGCACCCAGAAAAATCAGTGATCTGCTTTAGCGGCGACGGTTGTTTCATGATGTATCCCCAAGAGCTCGCCACAGCGATTCAAGAGAAAGCAGCGCTGATTCTTCTACTAGTCAATAACGGAATGTACGGCACTATTCGCATGCATCAAGAGCGAGAATATCCCGGTCGCGTCTTTGCTTCAAATCTAGTTAACCCTGATTTTGTCGCCTTGTCTAAATCCTTTGGGGCACATGCAGAGAGGGTAACGGCATTTAGCGAATTTCCAAACGCATTTGCGCGTGCAATAAATAGTAAAAGAACGTCTGTTATTGAGTTAGTGACTGACCCTTTGCAGCTGTCACCGTCGAAGCGAATGCAGTCGTAAAGCCAAGGTAATTAGTGATTGGTATGAAACTCGAATGCCAGAGTTCAGGCTAATCATTTTTCTGCATGTACAGCAAAGTAATTGCTTTATTCATTTCAGCAGGCCATCAATATCTTTGTGAATCCTTAAAAGGATCCTGAGTTATTCCCTCGTGTTTACGTTGTCTTCAGCCATCACAATTTTTCTCATTTATTCATAAAAAAAGGATATTTATAGAGTTATTTAATCAATAACTCTATGGGATACGCCTTTTAATACCCCGCCGTTACCAGCACAGCGCATATTTGCAGACTGGGATTTATTTTCGTGTCCGAAATTCTATTTCGATTAATTTAATAAAATTGTTTTCAAAGAGGAATGTAATTCTTCAAAGTATTTACTAAGTTCAATAAAGTTATTTATAAAATAACTTTATTTATAATAAAAATAACCCTAAATTTCATAAGATTGAACTGATTGGTTGTAAAATTACTGATAAATTTAAAAAGTCTAATTTTAGAAGGCCCGTTAAAAAATCATTGCACTTTTGCTAAATAAAAGTAAAGCAGATGATATTGGCGCTGC
>JBEGSP010000212.1:0-5996 GCA_041179845.1 Pseudomonadota bacterium | reverse complement strand
CCACGAATTACTCGCTTTATTTTCTAGTTTGGATGGGGAAGAGCAGATACCGCGAGAAGTCTATGTAGCGGTAGCTGCAGTAGTCGCTTGGGTGGATAGCTTGAAGTAAAACGGATTGGTTCAGGCTTCTTCGAAGCCACGGCCACCACGTCTGCGAGAAATGCGGCCCATACGATCGTAAACTTCTACGGATGCAGTGGCATCGTTGCCGTGCAGCGTTTGCAGTGTGCCTTTGATCGCATCGAGTTTACGAATAATCAGCACTTCATTACGACGGTGTAGTTCGCGGCATTCATCGATCAGGTTTTTGAAGCCATCCCATTCAGCTTCTTCCAAGCGACTATTCGCCGTGCCAGCACCGGTTAGGGCATGGAGGGTGTCAAAGATTTCCAGTTTGCGGATTTGCATCTGCTCGAATGCGTCCAAATCTTGGACTTTTAGTGCTTCGAATTCTTGTTCGAGGAGATCTTGGAGGGCGAGGGCGTGCTGAACCGCGGCGACAAGCTCAGGGCTAGCGGCCGGTGGCAGAAGATCTTGTGCTGCACGCTCAAAAGGCATCAGCATAGACATCAGTTAGTGTGTAAAAGCAGGTGAATCAGCCGATCAATTTTTCCATCGCGACAAAGCTCTCAGCAATGTGACGCGAGTTGAGCGGGTAATTGCCTTGCTGCAGTGCCAGTTTGATCGATTCAACCTTGTTGCGATCAAAAGCAGGCTCTGCCATTGCTCTTTGTGCAATGTCAGATAACTGCAGCTGATCCTGACGTGACACCGTCGGTTTAGCCTTGGCTGCTTCGGGCGCACTTGATTCTGCGCTCTCCACTGATTTGCGTTTAGCTTTGTCCAACGTGGTTTTGTCCAATGAAGGACTACCGCCAAATAGGCTTGATATAGGGTTGCTCATAGTTTTCTCTCACTTTCGGCTAGAAGCCAACTTTTCCTGTCACAACGAATATCGGTACGGGCTGATAGAACTTTAGCCCTTTTTTGAATTTTTTTTATCAACAAAAAGATAATTATCATAAATAGAAGACATTATCTCGCCCTAAACTCCTTTGGCTGCGCCCTTGCCGGTGACAATACCGGGGAAGGTATGGCCAGATTCTGGATTGCGCAACTTTATTTGTTCGTTGAGACGCCCATCCTGCAAGGCCTCAACCTTTACTGTAATCATAAATTCTGTGGGTCGACCAACGACAAAGGTAACCAGATCGCCTTTTTTCACCAGTAGTGCGGGGCGCAGATCGCTAGTTCGTATGGCTTCACCGGCGCGGATAGGGCGCATCAGTTCCGAGCCCTCTAAGCCAGAAAGATCAAATAAATGAGTGCGATTTATCTTTTCGGCATCTAATCGTTCTAGCTTGAGTAATTCGGGCTTTAGCACTTGGCCCGCGTTGAGATTGCTTGAAGCGACTACGACTTGTCGGTTTTCCGCGAGGTCAGTGGTTTGAATAATCTGGCCAGCCGGTATGTTTTTACCCAAGCGCGTGCCGGGCATAATTTCAGTGGGAATCCAGACCGGTGAAGTACCTCCTGCACCGGGTGCAAGATCTATTCGCTCGATCGCTGATTCGGTCATTAAGTCGCCGGCTTTTAAAGCAAACTTCGCGCGGATGGCTTTTTGTCCCTTTTCTAGATCATGAGCCATTACCGGTTGGCCCTTGGCCAGCGGTCGTTTTAATTGGCGCCCGACTAAGGCTGATTTTTCGTTGAAACTTCCTGCGGCGGGCACGGCCACCGTCTTGATATCTAAATCCGTATCTTTTAGAGCCTGACCGGGAGGGATATCTCGATTCGCCACCACCATCTCTTGCTGTTGTTGCTGACTCAGTCCGACTTTCACGAAGACTTGCCATGCTGGTTTGCTGCAGCGGGCGCGAACACTCTCTTTGTTAACAAAAGGGTAATCAAAGCTAAAGTTACTTCCGCAGGGCTGAATCTGCACGCGGGGATCGAGGGGCGCCATTTTTACTTGATCCGCCGTCACACCTGCTTGTCCCGCAACCCAATTGACGAGCGCAGCCTCCAACGCCTCTTGTGGAGTCGTAGCGTGGACCACCTGTGATACTGCGAACAGCAGGGTCGCCAGCAGTCTCATCACAACTCTATAAAAGAGGGATTGAATAATCATCACGATTTGCTTGTCAATTTGTTCATGGTACGGGGTTTGCTAAATCCTTTTCAACACAGTGTCAGGCTGTTGAACTTCCGACAGTCCCGACAAAGAGAGCAAGAATGGTTCCAGACCCAAATTGATGAGAAATCATGGAAATACGATCGAGAGTTAATGACCCAATAGGCGATGTTGCCAAAGAGAGAACGCGTCACCGTGAGGCCGCGCCATCGACGTCTTTCCGTCAGGTGGTCGAAGAGGCAAACCGTGAAGCGACCTCTACTCTTCGGGTTCAGCGAGGCGATACCTTAGTTAGCCTGACACGCAATTTTTTAGGCGAATCCGCTGCTCAACTAAACAAAGGGCAGATTTACGATCTAGCTAAAACACTTGCTAAAGAAAATGGCATTGCCAATCCTGATCGCATCATGCCGGGTCAGCAGATCAATATAACGCCCATGTCCACGTTGGCCGCACTCAAACTCAGGCAGGGAACGGTCGAGGGAGTTCAACTCGACACGGAATCGCCGCAGGTGAGTGCACCAGTGCTAGATAAAACCTTGGCGCGTGCAGTTACTAAAGGATATATGCAGGCCGAAGATCAACGTGCGGTGCGCGATAAGATTTTGCAACTCGCTACAACGCATGGTTTTTCTCCCGATGATTTTGCGCGCACCACCTTGATGGAGTCGGATGGTATGAATCCACGCGCATCGAATGGCAGCTGCCACGGCATCATTCAATTTTGTTCAGGCGGTAATCGGGGTGCTGCGAGCGCCGGTTATGCCAACAATCCTAAAGATATCCTCTCATTATCTGTGATGGATCAGTTAGATTTAGTGGATAAATATTTTACGGATACTAAGCTCAAAGATTTTGGTCCAGCTTCTCTGGACAATCTCTATTTGACCGTTTTAACACCCAATGCACGACATGAGCCGCGAGCGAATGTGCCTTTAAATATTGCGGGTCGCCAGGCCGCCGCTTTGTATGAAGGGCGTGATCAGTCGGGCGTTATTACGCGCAATTCACTGATCGCCGGCCTCAAGCAAAATGCACGTGAACGTCTGGGGGAATTCTCGGTCGCGAAAGTAGAGCGCAAGATGATGTGATGTAAAAAAACGCAAGCGTGAGTGAATTAATTTTTTGCGTTTGCTTTTTACTTAAAAAGATCAGCGCGTCAATCGAATGACAGCTGATTGATGGCGGCAAGCTCTTGCCGCCTTCTTCATGAAGTCGGGTAGTGACTTCATCCGGCGGCAAATATTTGCCGCTTTCTCCCTCTGAAATGGTCGTATTTCCGCCAAAAATCGAACTGGCACGGCGCTTGCAATGGTCGGATCGACAGCTGGAAACTTGAACGAACTGTCGGCAATCCGGCTTAAGCGATTCCAGCACCAAGTAGGGAGACACATTATGGATTTATTGAATAACGCATTAGGGATACACGACAAAGCGCTGCGCGTGCGAAATCAGCGCATGGAGCTGCTTGCCCGAAATATCGCGAATGAGGACACGCCGCATTTCAAATCGCGTGAACTCGATTTCAAAACCGTGATGGCGAAATTCGAACCAGCTGAACCCATGGCAGCGACCAACCAAACGCATTTTGATTACGGCGATGACAAGTTGGATGACGATGGCATGCGCTATCGCGTTCCATTTAATGCATCGGCCGACGGCAACACCGTAGAGATCACCGTTGAACAGGCCAAGTACGGTAAAGCAGCCGCTGATTATCAAGCCACGCTAACGTTTCTTGAAAATCGCGTTAACAGTATTCGCAAAGCATTAAGAGGGGATTAATAAATCATGCCCATGTCCATCGATAACATTTTCGGTATTGGCGGCACTGCGCTACACGCGCAGATGATCCGTATGAATACCACCGCCTCGAATCTGGCTAACGCCGGTACAACAGCGGCCACCGAACAAGAAGCGTATCGCGGTAAGCGCACCATCTTCAAAGCATTGATGGACGATCAGATGACCAACGCAGGTTCGCCCTATGTTGGTGGCGTGAAGGTCGACAAAATTGTCGACGACACCAAGCCGGTACCGCGAGTCTATGACCCCGGCAATCCACTCGCTGATGGCGATGGTTTTGTGTTTCAGGCGAATGTGAATGAAGTTACAGAAATGGTCGACATGATGGCGGCCTCGCGTTCGTATCAGAACAACGTCGAAGTAGTGAACACAGCACGCGAGCTGATGATGCGCTCGCTTGAAATTATTAAAGCCTAAGGACGATTGACATGGCATCTACCGTAACCGGCCCAGCACAAAGTACTTCGAGCTATACCTTGCCGTCGAATATCAAGACCACGGCTCAAGCAAAAACTGAGGCAGAGCAAAAGGCATTAACCAGTGATGGTGGTGCGATGGGTCAGACGGCGTTTCTGACGTTGTTTACTACACAGCTGAAAAGTCAAAACCCGCTCGACCCAATGAATAACGAAGCCTTTGTAGCGCAGTTGGCGCAGTTCTCACAATTGGAAGCAACGACCAAAATGTCTGACAACGTTCAGAATTTAGTGTCGTCCATGTCGAACGATCGCATGAGTTCTGCGAGTGGCTTAATCGGTAAAAAAGTCGCTATTCCCGACGGTAAAGCCATACTCACGAATGCACAACCCGTCGATGGTGTTGTTACGTTAGACAAAGACGTTGATTCTATTTCACTCAAAGTTTTTGCTCAGGATGGGTCCTTAGTTCGTACCGGCGATGTAACTGCCCAGAAGAAGGGCGATTTCCATTTTGCTTGGGACGGTAAAGATAGTAACGGTGCAGCAGTAGCCGATGGCGTGTATCGCATCAGCGCCACCGTGACCAGTTTCGGAAAATCTAGCAAGGCCACGGTAACGACGATGGCACCTGTGCGCACAGTCACCACCGATGCCACCACCGGCGATATGCAAGTTGAATTTGATGATGGTTCAACGCAAAGCATGTCGCAAATTAAACGCGTCGGTCTGTAAACAAACACTAGCTACTAGTAATTCAGGAGAAAACACATGTCTTTTTATACCGCTCTGACAGGTCTGCAAGCCGCTACCGCGCAGTTGTCTGTAACCAGTAATAACATCGCCAACGTGGGTACCACTGGTTTCAAGCGTTCACGCGCTGACTTTGGCGATATCTTCGCGACATCACCGCTGCAAAAAGCATCGGCTACGGTCGGTCAGGGTGTCGCGATTAAGCAGATTACTCAGGAATTCAGTCAGGGCAATATTCAATTCTCGGCTAACTCACTCGATATCGCGATTACCGGTGATGGTTTTTTCCCTTTGAAATCAGCGGATGGCCTACAAGATATTTATACGCGTAACGGAACCTTCTTGTTGGATGATTCATTCAATGTGGTGAATGCAGCAGGGCAGTCCTTAATTGCAGCGGGTGTTGACTCCTCCGGTAAAGCGGATTTGGATAATCTCTCAAAATTAAATATTCCGCGTAAGACCACAGGCGATGCTGTTGAAACATCAGCGATTACGCTGGGCTTAAATTTCCCTGCTGACGCAGAAGTGATTACTAAGCCGTTTGATAAGAATGATCCTACAACGTATAACAAAACGACCGCTGTTACTGTCTACGACGCGGGTGGTAATGATTACCTGGCGACGGTTTACTACGCTAAGACGCAGGTAGCGAGTACCAATGATCCTAGCAGCAAATGGCAAACCTACGTGTATATCGGTGATACCAAGTTGCAGGAAAATCTGATTCAAGCCAATACTAGTGGCGATAAGCTGTACGTCAATAAATACGGTCAGACTCTGCCAGAAAGTAAAATCCCACCAGAAAATATTGCGCGTGGCATTACTAAGCTAGTTCACTTGGATGATCTGAAAAGTCCGATTGATTCGACACCAGCAGCATTGTC
>JBEGSP010000211.1:0-17852 GCA_041179845.1 Pseudomonadota bacterium | reverse complement strand
GCACCCGTTCTATTTCGCGGTGGGCCATTTTGGCAAAGGCATCTGAAGGCTTCATCGCCGGCAGCATATCTGACAAATACATCTCGGTTGTCAAACGTGCGACATCGTAGGATTTGTAGATGTCATGAATCTTTTGACACAAATCACGTAAGCCAGTGCGCTCATAGTGCGGATTGGCTGCAGTGAATTCCGGCAGGATGCGCCACATCGGTTGATTTTTATCGTAATCATCTTTGAATTGCTGTAGCGCTGTGAGTAGCGTATTCCAGCGGCCCTTAGTAATACCAATGGTGAACATGATGAAGAAGGAATACAGGCCTGCTTTTTCAACAATAACGCCGTGTTCAGCGAGGTACTTAGTGACGATAGAGGCGGGAATACCCGTCTCGCCGAAATGACCATCAAGTGACAGACCCGGAGTGACGATAGTGGCTTTGATCGGGTCAAGCATATTGAAACCGGATTCGATTTTTCCAAATCCATGCCACTGATCTTTACCATTGATCATCCAGTCCGATGGTTCGCCGATACCTTCTTCAGCAAACGTTTCTGGTCCCCAGACTTGGAACCACCAATCTTGGCCCCATTCCTGATCAATCTTTTTCATCGCACGACGGAAATCGAGCGCTTCTAAAATACTTTCTTCAACTAGCGCTGTGCCACCGGGTGGCTCCATCATCGCGGCAGCAATATCGCATGAAGCGATAATGGCGTACTGCGGCGAGGTAGAGATATGCATCAAGTAGGCTTCATTGAAGCTGTCGCGATCAAGCTGTACGGTTTCGGATTCTTGCACCAAAATCTGTGATGCCTGCGACAAGCCAGCCAATAGTTTGTGCGTTGATTGCGTTGAAAAGATCAGTGATTTTTTTGCACGTGGTCGATCTTTGCCAATGGCGTGCATGTCTTTATAAAAATCATGAAAGCTGGCGTGCGGCAGCCATGCTTCATCAAAATGCAGTGTATCGATTTCACCATCTAACATGCTCTTGATAGTTTCAACGTTGTAGATCACGCCATCATAAGTCGATTGCGTGATAGTTAGGATGCGCGGTTTTTTATTTTTTGCTTCGCGTGCAAAAGGATTCGCTTCGATCTTTTTCATGATGTTTTCCATCTTGAATTCTTCGATCGGTATCGGTCCGATGATGCCCAGATGATTGCGAGTAGGCATTAAAAACACAGGAATAGCACCGCACATAATGATGGAGTGTAGTACTGATTTATGGCAGTTACGATCGACCACCACTATGTCGCCCGGCGCTACGGTGGAGTGCCAGACCATTTTGTTGGAAGTCGATGTTCCGTTAGTGACGAAATAGCAGTGGTCTGCATTAAAGATGCGCGCCGCATTGCGTTCCGAGGCTGCAACGGGGCCAGTATGGTCTAGCAACTGACCCAACTCTCCCACCGCGTTACATACGTCAGCGCGCAACATGTTTTCACCAAAAAATTGATGAAACATTTGTCCAATCGGTGATTTTAAAAAAGCGACACCACCTGAATGGCCAGGGCAGTGCCATGAATACGAGCCATCTTGCGCGTAATGAACGAGTGCGCGGAAAAAGGGAGGTGCTAAACCATCGAGGTAAGCTTTGGCTTCACGAATGATATGACGCGCTACAAACTCGGGCGTGTCTTCAAACATGTGAATGAAGCCGTGCAGTTCACGCAAAATATCATTTGGAATGTGACGCGAGGTACGCGTTTCGCCATACAGATAGAGTGGAATATCCGCATTCTTGTAGCGAATTTCTTCAACGAAGGCGCGCAGAGCTTTTAAGGCATCTTCCGTTTCCTTGGCAGAGCCACCACCGAATTCCTCATCATCAATTGAGAGAATGAAAGCGGATGCGCGTGATTGCTGTTGCGCGAATTGCGACAAATCACCATAGCTGGTGACGCCGACGACTTCCATACCTTCGGTTTCGATGGCGTCGGCTAGCGCACGAATGCCTAAACCTGAGGTATTTTCGGAGCGGAAGTCTTCATCGATGATCACGATGGGAAAGCGGAATTTCATTCGAGCTCCTGATGCAGACGCTAGGTCTGGGCCTGAAAAAAAGAAAGCCGGATTTTCGCAGATATGCGAGCGGCTTGGTAGAAATCTGTAGTACTAAATGATGTAGTGCTAAATCACATCGATTACTAGGCAAGGCTGAGTATGTTTAGCGCCGCTCATAGATAACAAAAGCATAACTCAATCCTAGCGACTCAGAGTGATGCGTATCACGCGAAACCTCTTCCCAGTTCGTTGGGTCGATAGAGGGGAAGAAAGCGTCGCACTCGAAATCTCCCGCAATTTCAGTCACGATCAATCGGCTGGCCAGCGGTAATGCTTCGACATAAATTTGCGCGCCACCAATCACGAAGGCTTCACCTGAGCCGGCTAATTCGACCGCGTGTGCCAGAGAAGAGGCGGTCTCTACTCCCTCATGCTGCCAAGCAGAGTTACGTGTGATGACGATGCTGCGACGGTTGGGCAGTGGACGGCCAATCGAGTCAAAAGTCTTGCGTCCCATGACAATCGTGTGACCGGTCGTGGTACGTTTGAAAAACGCCAAGTCTTCGGGCAAGCGCCAAGGCAGGGTATTACGTATACCTATGCCGTTCTGACGTTCGGTCGCGACGATGAGACTGAGTTGAGCAGACATTAGACAGCCACCGGTGCTTTGATAGCCGGATGGGACTCATAGCCGACGATCTCTATGTCTTCATAGCGATACTCAAACACCGAGGCGGGCTTACGTTTGAGTACCAACTTGGGCAAAGGTAAGGTTGAGCGCGAGAGTTGTTCTTGTACTTGATCGAAATGATTGGAGTAGATATGGCAATCGCCGCCGGTCCAGATGAAATCCCCGACGTGTAATCCGGTTTGCTCGGCCATCATATGGGTTAATAAGGCATACGAGGCAATATTGAAAGGCACACCCAGAAAAATATCAGCGCTGCGTTGATACAGTTGGCAAGACAGTTTGCCATCGGCTACGTAAAATTGAAAAAAGGCATGACATGGTGGCAGTTTCATACGCGGTATATCAGCTACATTCCAGGCGGAGACTATCAGTCGGCGTGAATCTGGATTATTTTTGATTTGATCAACCAATTGCTTAATTTGGTCGATGTGGCCACCGTCGGGAGTGGGCCATGAGCGCCACTGTGAGCCATACACTGGGCCGAGATCGCCATTCGGATCAGCCCACTCATCCCAAATCGATACCCCATTTTCTTTTAGATAGCCGATATTGGTCGAACCGGCAAGAAACCAGATGAGTTCATGAACGATAGATTTCACATGCAGCTTCTTGGTCGTGACCATGGGGAAGCCTTCTTGTAAATCAAATCGCATTTGATAACCAAACACTGATCGCGTACCGGTACCGGTACGATCCGTTTTGGTGGTGCCATGTTCATAGACATGGCGCATGAAATCGAGGTATTGGCGCATTGACGTAACTCCGGCGAAGCCCGTATTTTAACCGTTTAGCTAGCGGGAGCTGGCAGCAGACTTTCTCAGGCGGGACCTTGCATCGTGGCTGAAAATTGCAACGCTGCCAGGCTGGCATACAGGCCATCGGCCGCAACCAGCGAGGCATGCGTCCCTGTTTCAACGATGTGCCCTTGATCCATCACCACAATTTTAGTTGCGCGTTGTACGGTAGCGAGCCTATGCGCAATCACGAGCGTGGTTCGGCCCACCATCGCTGCTTCCAGCGCATGTTGCACAAGCCGCTCGGATTCCGCATCTAAAGCGCTGGTGGCTTCATCGAGTAATAACAACGGTGGATTTTTAAGTAGTGCGCGCGCAATCGCAATGCGCTGACGCTGACCACCGGAAAGACGCACACCACGCTCTCCTAAAAAGGATTGATAGCCCTCAGGCAGACGTTCTATGAATTCATGCGCTGCAGCTAATTTTGCTGCTTCAATGACTTCATCATCAGTGGCATCGGGGCGACCATAACGAATATTTTCGAGGGCATTCGCAGAGAACACCACCGTATCTTGCGGCACGATGCCAATCGCATTGCGCAAAGCCTGCAGATCAAGCTCTCGAATATCGACGCCATCTAAAAAAATACGACCTGTTTGCGGATCATAAAAGCGCAACAGCAACTGAAACAACGTCGTCTTACCTGCACCCGATGGACCGACGATAGCTATCGTTTCACCCGGTTCAGCAGTCAATGATAAATCAGTCAGCGCTGGTTGATCTGGCCGTGAAGGATAGTTAAAATTCAGATGATCCAATTGCAAACTCGCACCATTCGCTGCACGTTTGACTAAAGGAGTTGGATGATCAGGCGAGACGATAGGTGAGCGTTCGGCGAGTAATTCAAGTAAGCGTTCGCTGGCACCCGCGGCGCGTTGTGCATCACCGAGTGTTTCAGAGAGTGCCCCAATCGCACCGGCAATGATCGCAGCATACAAAACAAACTGCCCCAATTCACCCGCGCTCATACGACCCTCCATCACCGCATGCGCACCTAGCCAAAGCACAAAAACGATCGCACCAAAAACTAACAAGATAGCGGTAACGGTAAGAACCGAGCGAGCACGCACACGGTCAATCGCAGTGACAAACGCGCGCTCGACGGCGTTACCGAATTGTTTTGCTTCGTGATCTTCGTGCGCGAAGGCTTGCACGACGTTAATCGCATTCAGTCGTTCACCCGCTAAACCAGACGCATCAGCGATACGATCTTGCGATGCACGTGAGAGTTTACGTACCCGTCGCCCAATGGTGACGATAGGTAGTATTACAGCGAGTAGCATCACAATAATGATGGCGGATAATTTAACGCTGGTGATAAACATCATCAGCAAACCACCAATCAGCAGCAGCACATTACGTAATGCCATCGAGATACTGGTACCCACTACGGTTTGTATCAGTGTGGTATCGGTGGTTAAGCGCGATAGTACTTCGCCCGTTTGCGTGACTTCAAAAAATTCCGGACTCTGACGTAAAACATGAGCATACACAGCGCTGCGTATATCAGCGGTCACTCGTTCACCCAACCAAGACACCATATAAAAACGTGCAGCAGTAGCGATAGCGAGCACACTGGCAATGCCAAACAGTGCAATGAAAGTGAGATTTACACTCGATGCTTGTTCTACTCCTTTGCTGGCAAATCCCAGATCGATTAACTGACGAAATCCATACGGTATCGCTAAGGTAGAGCCTGCCGCAATCACGAGCGCTACCGCTGCGATAGCAATACGTTTTCTGTAAGGCGATAAAAAAGGAAGTAAGCCAGCGAGCGTTTTGAGTCCGCTACTCGATTTGGGTCGTTCACTCAGTGGTTTCATAATTTCAAGGCTTTCAGATAGCCGGTCATTTCAAGATAGCCGCGTCCTGCCGGCTGACCATTTCGAAGTACCGTTACGGCACCTTCCCAATACACGGATCCGGTCGATAGACGCGAATCTAATTCTTGATCATTTTGTAAAGGCACGACTTCCCAGCGCACATCGTCGATAGTTATTTGCAGGGAGGTAGGGTAGCTCGCGCCGGTCCGTGGTGAGCGCCACTGCTTTAAGGGTACAAAGCGAATATGTGAAGCATCAATCGATTGTGTGTGGCCTTTCGCATCGCGCAGGGTTGCATGTTGCCACACGGGCTTGCCCTCAGTGCTACGTATTTGGAACGCCATGAGTGCGCCGCCATCAGCTAAATTTAAACCCACCCAATCCCAACCTACTGCGTTTTTATCCAGCACGGTACTCGACCATTCATGATCTAACCAGGCATTGCCTGTGACTTTGACAGGCTTGCCTTGGCGAGTAACGGTGCCGCTCACTGCGAGTTGTGGTTCGCTGTAGTAGTAACTGGCTTGTTCTGGCATGGCGCCTTTACGTGAGTATCCGCTGTCGCCCTGTAGCATGACTGTTTGAGTGGGTTGTAACGTTAGCGATAACGTAAAATCGCGAGCGGGTATCTGTAGTTGATATTGACCATCGCTATTTCGTTGCATGGTCCATGAATCGAGCTTAAGCCTGGTCGTGGCTTCGTCTGCAAACGCGCGCCCAAATCCTGCGCGTGCAATTTTTTGATCATGGTGAAGTTTACCGACAGCAGTGTCTGACAATGCCGCATGCGCAATGATTAATTGTCGTGGCGCGAAGCGGCTGGTGTTTTTAGTGTCATGTTCAGTCGCCGAGCGAAAAAAAGTCACTTGAAATCCAAGCGGTTTACCATCCGGCGTTTGTAACCACCCAGTGGCGTACCACCACTCGGTTTTAAAATCGGGATGTGCGCCAAAGTCTCGCGGAAAACTTAATGCGCGGCCTTGAGTGACTTTGCTAAACACGGGAGGCGTAGCTAGAGAATGACCAGTCGCGAACCACAGTATGAGAAAAATTAACCAACGCACATGATTCACCAATCTTCCCTCACGGCGCGTACCGCACTGCCTGATACAGCGAGGCGACCTGAAATTAAGGCAGTCACAGCGGCAGAAAATAACAATAGAGCTGCGACACTAACGAGCAAGGTACTGGGTATGTGTAACTCCATGGTCCAATGAAATGATTGTGGGTTAACGATGAACACCAAAATTAAACTAATACACCAACCCAGTACGAAGCCCACAATAATGGCTAAACTAGCTAGTAGGCTACCTTCACTGGCTAGCAGTGTCAGTATTTGTCTGCGTGTAATACCGATGTGCCGCAGCATGCCAAATTCTTTTGCGCGCGATAGTGTTTGTGCTGAGAAGGTCGCAGCGACACCAAATAAACCAATCACGATTGCTACACCCTCGAGCACATAGGTGACTGCAAAGCTGCGATCAAAAATTTTCAAACTCACTGAGCGTATTTCACCTGGCTCGGCATACTCCAGCGTGGCTGCAAAAGGCAGGGCATCGAGTTGCTGGCGCAACGATGGTAGGGAGCTATCGCGTTTCACCCACAGCGCGAGATCATTCACATTCATATCGCCCGAGAGCTGACGATAATCTTCTATGCGCATCATGATGGCGCCGGATTGACGCGCGTAGTCACGCCAAATACCCGCCACAGTAAAACTTTGCATGCGACCAGCGATCGGAAGTTGAACCCTTTGCCCTGCTGTCCATCCATATAAATCGACCATCGCTTCTGAACCCCATACAGGTCGTTGCAAACCTTTGATAGGGTCACCTACCATGGTCAGTGATCGATCCGGTGCATTCACATCAATAGAACGTGCAATCAATGCGACAGCAGGTCGTGCCGGAGCAAGCGTAATGAGTTGATGGCGTGTGACTTCAATTTTTGCGACTGCAGGTAGTTGCGCGATCTGCCGTTGTTCGGTGGTACCAAAGCGTGCATGATCGCCACCGTTTTGTACGCGTACATACATATCAGCCGAGAGCAAATGCTGTAACCAATCATCGACCGAATCTCTGAAGCTGGACACCATGATCGCCATTGCGACCATTAACGAAAAACTCGCTAATACCCCACCCAGAGCAATCGCTGCTTGATTCGGAGCATTGGCCAGTCGTGCTAGCGAGAGGCTGCCAGTTAAGCCATGCCAGCGGCTAGCTAATACAGTAAACAATAAAGCAGCGGCGCGCGGCATTAACGCAATACTGCCTATGAGTAGTAATGCAATGGCCAGATAGCCAAAGATAGGTAAGCCTTGCACGGGTGGTAGTTGAGTAAAAACAGCTCCGGTAACGATGGCCATTAGACCCGGCCAGGGCAGTGCTAATGGTGCGAGGGCTACATCTTCGCTACCTGCTTTAAGCGCAGCAGCAGGACGTGCACGTGCAGCCTCCAAAGCTGGTGAAAGACTACCTAACAATGCAACGCCGCTACCTGCGATAAAAAATAGTGCGGCTGCGATTGGATCAAAAATAAGTACAGGCCGCACACCGGGAAAATACCCGCCGCCTAAATCACCCCCGAACAATGACAAAGCGGCAGCTGCTAACGCATAACCGCCAGCTATACCTAAGGCGGCTCCGGTGACGCCCAACAGGCCACCTTCAATCATCACTTGTACGATCAATTGAGCGCGCGTCATACCCAACGTGCGCAGCAACGCAAATTGCGGTCGACGTCGCAGTACCGATAAGGCTTGCGTAGAGAAGACTAAAAATGCACCCGTAAATAAAGCGACGAGTGCAAGTACATTCAGATTCACACGATACGCACGCGACATGGTTGCGGTACGTTTATCTTGATCGTCTGATTCGGTGAAAGAGAGGGATGGATAACGCGATTCCAGCTGCTGGCGGAAACTCACGCGATTGGCACCTGCGATTAATTTCAAATCAATGCGTGATAGTTGTCCGAGACGACCGAATTGCCATTGCGCGCTAGCGATATCCATCACCGCGAGTCGTTGCCCTGCGCGTGCGCGTAACAGTGACCCTGCGACACGAAGCGAGACTAAGCGAGTACCCGAAATGAGTGTCAGTTGATCGCCGGATTTAAGCTTTAGCCATTGCATCGCAGCGGGAGAAAGAAACACGGTATCGGCCATCAGCGTATCAAAAGGCTTACCGTCTTCTGAAACACCCAGTAAATCGGGTGAAATAGCTGCCGATTGAAAACCATCAATACCAATCAGTTTGAGTGGGCTGCGCTGACCAGGAACTGATAGATCTAATTCCAGTGTTGGTGCGGCGACATCGATTTCTGGCAGTGCTGCCAATTGTTCGTAGACGGTTTCATCAAACTGAGGATTTCTACCGCGCACCTGAAGATCAGCACTGCCCGATAGACTGCGTGTGGCGGCAGAAAATTCACTAAATGCCGCTTCATTAACTAAGTGAATGCCGAATCCTAGTGCGACTCCTAACATGATCGCAATCAGCGCAATCAATGCGCGTACTGGATGAGCGCGCCATTCACCAACGAGTAACCAGCTAGTGATGCGGTTGAGCGTGGTGTTGTGGACACTCATGAAATGGATGCAGGGTTGATGCGAATTTCAGTCAAGCCATTGCGTGTCAATTGCAAAACACGATCAGCGCTGGCTGCAGCGGCAGGTGAATGCGTCACGATAATCGCCGAGGCACCACTGGCGCGAATTTCATTTTTAAGTAGCGATAAAATTTCAGCAGCGGTCTCGGGATCGAGATTGCCTGTAGGTTCATCCGCTAGCAGTAATCGTGGTTGATGCACCAGTGCGCGAGCAATTGCAACGCGTTGCATTTCACCACCAGATAATTGACGTGGAAAATCATTTACGCGAGTAGCGAGTCCTACGCATTCCAACATCTGGTTAGCACGATCTAAAGGAAGTTTATTTAGAACTAACGGGAGCGCGACATTTTGCACAAGAGTTAAATGCGGCAGCAAATGAAATGCTTGAAAAATAAATCCTAGTTTCTGACGTCGCAGTAAGGTTGACTGCTCATCATCCAGCGAATTGAGTGCGATACCGTCGATGAGCAAACTACCCGAATCAAAGCTATCTAATCCTGCAATAACATTGAGTAGCGTTGATTTGCCGACGCCGGATTCGCCCATGATCGCAACATACTCGCCCGGCTTGAGGCTTAGCTCGACGTTAGATAAAACGGCGCGTTCGCCGTATGACTTAGTCAGTTGATGGCACGCGAGAGCTAGGGGAGAGTCGCTGATGGGAAGCATGATGGAAAAGGGTTAGTAGCCTGCAGTGTAACAATCCCTTTGAATGATTGCAGAGCGCACGTCTCATCTGCAGCCAACAGCGATCCAAAGTGGCTTTAAGCCTTTAAATAACATGCACTCCTGCTGATCCTTGCTGCAAGTCGCCGATCACTGCGGCATGCGCAAAACCGTGATGATGGAAAATTTGCATTACTTTTTCTACTGCATCGTCGGAGCACGCAACCAATAATCCCCCCGAGGTTTGCGGATCACATAACAACGCTTGTATGACATCGTTGACGTTACCAGAGAGTTGAATATCTTTACTGTAGCCCGCCCAGTTACGACCTGAGGCGCCGGTAATAAAACCTTCAGTGGCTAGTTTTTCAACATTGGGTAAATATGGCACGGTCGATACATTGATGCGCGCAGATAAATTCGCACCCAAAGCCATTTCACGTGCATGACCGAGTAAACCAAACCCTGTCACATCCGTAATGGCGTGCACGCCATCTATCGCCGATAAATCTTTGCCCGGTGTGTTGAGTTGAGTGGTGCTAGCGATCATCGCTGCGTAGCCCTGTGCATCCAACGCCCCTTTTTTTAATGCAGCTGAGAGTATGCCTACGCCCAGTGGTTTGCCTAGTATGAGTTTGTCACCTGCTTTAGCATGCGAATTACGTTTGATGCGATCAGGATGAACCAGTCCCATCACAACTAAGCCATAGATAGGTTCGACTGAATCAATAGTGTGACCACCGGCGACCGGAATGCCAGCTTCGGCGCAGATAGATTCACCACCAGCGAGAATTTTGCCTATGGTTTCTATCGGTAATTTATCGATAGGCATGCCGACTAAGGCGAGTGCCATGATGGGTGTGCCACCCATGGCATAAACATCCGAGATCGCATTCGTGGCAGCGATGCGTCCAAAATCAAATGGATCGTCGACGATGGGCATGAAAAAATCAGTGGTAGCGATTAAGGCTTGCTCATCATTGAGTTTGTATACCGCTGCATCATCCGAGGTTTCTATACCAACCAGTAATTGCGATGGTATGGGGAAGCCGGGGCTTTGCTTCAATATGCTAGACAGCACACCGGGCGCGATTTTGCAGCCACAGCCTCCGCCATGCGAAAAAGAAGTCAGTCGAATAGGAGCATTCATAATGAAGGACTTTAGAAAAATAACGATAGTGAATTATCGCGCATTCGAAACTGCGCACTACAAATGACACTGGCTCCCGCAGGAGCCAGTGAGTTATGACAAGCTAGGGATTAACCGCGGCCAGTGTCGCTTCGTTGATTGCGATCACCGCGAAATCCAGCGCTGTCCTTACGCGGTGCAGCGGGTTTAGCGAAAGTACGCTGACCCGGTTTGGCAGGTTTGCCACCCCGTGAATCATTGCGGCCATCACCAGGACGCCATCCAGGACGACGACTTGGCGCTGCTGCACTGGCTTTTTTCTTCGGCTCGAAACCTTCGATGATATCGACCGGGATCACTTGTTTGGTAAAACGCTCAATGCGTTTTACATGCACGCCTTCAGCATGATTCACCAGTGATACTGCGATGCCGCTACGACCTGCACGACCGGTACGACCGATACGGTGTACATAATCTTCAGGGAATTTTGGTAAGTCGTAGTTGAACACATGCGTGATACCGGGAACGTCAATACCGCGAGCAGCAACATCGGTAGCGACCAATACTCGCAATTGACCTTGACGCAAACTGTTGAGAGTACGGTTACGTGCACCTTGATGCATATCGCCATGCAGCGCAGCGGCAGCAAAGCCAGCGATATTCAAACGATCTGCAATGGTGTCTGCGTCACGTTTGGTAGCGGTGAACACCACGGCCTGATCAATCGATGAATCGCGCAACAGGTGATCAAGCAAACGATTTTTGTGCGACAGATCATCCACAAAATGGACGCGCTGCTGAATATTTTCATGGCGGGTTGATGAACCAGCGATTTGAATCAGCATCGGATCTTTAGTGATACGACGAGCCATATTGCCCACCATGCCATCCAAGGTTGCTGAGAACAGCATAGTCTGACGGCTTGCAGGCGTTTTGCTGATGATCAGTTCGATGTCATCGACAAAACCCATGTCCAACATACGATCGGCTTCGTCGAGTACCAAAATTTCTAATTGTGAGAAATCGATCTTGCCCGATTCCATGTGGTCAATCAGACGACCAGGTGTTGCGACCAAAATCTCTGGATTGCGCGACAACAGTTGCATCTGTTTTGGGTAAGGCATACCGCCCAAAATAGACACTGCTTTAATGCGGCGCATATGAATGCCGTATTTGTCAGTCGCAGTAGTCACTTGAAGCGCTAGTTCACGGGTTGGTGTCAACACCAGCATTTTTGGCGTCGCAGGCGTAAAGCGCGTGCGTTCGCCACGTGAGCGGGCTGATTGTGCGACTTGATTCGGAGTTTTGGCTGGCGCGGCGGCTACAGGTGCGCTGGCAAACTTGTGTAATGCAGGCAGCATAAAGGCCGCGGTTTTGCCCGAGCCTGTTTGCGACGAGACCAGCAAATCACGACCAGCGATGGCTGCGGGCAGGGCTTGTTGTTGCACTGCGGTAGCTTCGGTATAGCCGGCATCAGTTACTGCCTTAAGGACTAGTGGGTGGAGTCCTAGGGATTCAAAATTCATTGTGCGTCTTTCAGAGGGTCGTCAACAGGCGCGCGGTGACATCACCGACGGGACGGAGAACGACATGACAAAAGCAACGCCTACCAGCGAAACAAACGAAACGGAATTGAGTTTCGGCACAAAAGCTTTGCGCCGGGAGGGTGCTCAGAAAACGGGCACCAGGAGGCGGGGGGCTTCAGGTTGATGCTAAGGGTGTGCGATGCAGCTAAGCGCCAAATGTTGCAGCGCGGGCGGATTGTACAGGAATTTTGCTCAAAGAGGTGGGGCATTGCCCCAGTCCCTTATTCTTCTCCGCCCATACCCGCGACAACTTGCGAGAATCCACCGTCGACATAGGTGATTTCGCCGGTGATACCTGCAGCCAGATCGGACAGCAGGAACGCCGCTGCGTTACCGACATCTTCTAAGGTGACGTTACGACGTAGCGGTGAATTATCTTTCACAAAATTCAGGATTTTCCCGAAGTCTTTGATGCCTGAAGCAGCGAGTGTTTTGATCGGGCCAGCTGAGATACCATTGACGCGAACACCACGCTTACCCAGCGATTCAGCCAGATACCGCACGCTGGCCTCCAGTGATGCCTTGGCCAGACCCATGGTGTTGTAATTAGGCAGAGCGCGCAGCGCGCCCAGATATGACAAGGTAAGTAGGGCTGATTGCGATGACAGCATGGGTAAAGCTGCCTTGGCCAGCGCAGGGAAGCTGTAGGCTGAAATATCGTGAGCTATACGAAAGTTTTCTCGCGATAGACCATCGAGAAAATCGCCGGCAATCGCTTCTCGTGGTGCGAAGCCAATAGCGTGTACCAAGCCATCGAGTTGGCTCCAAGATTTTCCAAGGTCGGCAAAGACAGCGTTAATCTGATCATCACTGCCGACATCGCAGTCAAATATCAATTCACTGCCGAAATCGCGGGCAAATTCAGTGATTCTGTCCTTAAATCGTTCACCTACATAGGTAAAGGCGAGTTCGGCGCCTTCGCGATGGCAGGCTTGCGCGATGCCGTAAGCGATAGAGCGATTCGAGAGTACGCCCGTAATCAGTATTTTTTTACCTTGCAAGAATGCCATGTCAAACTCCTGTCAGACCATAAACCGGCGCGTGTGCCAGCTAAACGCGCCATTTTAGGGCGTATGACCAGTCAAGGGCAAATGCCATCGAATGAGGCATGAATGCGCGGCAGTCAGCGAAAAACGCTATGCTTGATAGGTTTACGCTCGCAGACAGTGCCATGATTAGAATTTTCGCCAGCATTATCGTTGCTGCACTCAGCAGTTTTTCTGCCTCGGTTTGGGCCGCGCATGCATTTTCTTTGTATGACATCCCCAAATATCCGCCGCAATTTACTCATTTCGCCTATCTCAATCCGGAAGCCCCTAAGGGCGGAGAGCTTTATCTCGCCAATCCGGATTCACGTACTAGCTTTGATAAATTCAATCCGTTTTCTATGAAGGGTGTTGCAGCGGCGGGGGTGTCTAACCTGATGTTTGAATCGCTGGCCATCAATTCTGCGGATGAAGTGGCAACCATGTACGGCTTGTTGGCCGAGGATATGACGCTGTCACCAGATCGCATGGCGATGACGTTTCGTATTAACTCGAAAGCACGCTTCAATAACGGCGATGCAGTACTGGCTGAGGACGTCAAGCATTCC
The DNA here is from genome assembly GCA_041179845.1 of Pseudomonadota bacterium. Taxonomy (GTDB): domain Bacteria; phylum Pseudomonadota; class Gammaproteobacteria; order Burkholderiales; family Burkholderiaceae_D; genus Pernthalerella. The sequence goes on along the minus strand of JBEGSP010000211.1, from coordinate 3,949 downwards.
TTCGATACGCTGATGGCTAAAGGCGCCCCGCAATTCAAGATGATTTATGCCGACGTTAAACAATGCGTCGCGGTGGATGAGCTTACCGTCAGATTCGAATTTAAAACAGCCAATCGCGAATTACCTTTAATCGTGGGCGGTATGCCCGTCTTCTCACGCAAATGGGCAGCAGGTACGCCGTTTGACAAAATTCAGTTAACGCCTCCTATCTCTAGCGGTCCCTACGTCATTGAAAAATATGATTTAGGCCGTTCGATTGCGTTTAAACGCAATCCTCGCTATTGGGGTAACGACATACCAGTGCGCAAGGGAGCGTTTAACTTTAGTCGCATCATTTATCGCTTCTATAAAGATGATGTCGCTCGTCTTGAAGCATTTATGGCAGGTGAATTTGATGTGGTAGTTGAGTACCGAGCTAAAAATTGGGCGCGTGCTTACAAGGGCCCGAAATTTGACCGTGGCGAACTTATCAAAGCAACCCTAAAACATTCGAATGGCGCGGGCATGCAGGCCTTTGTCATGAACTTACGTCGGCCGCAATTTCAAGACGTGCGCGTGCGCCGTGCTTTGGGCTTGGCGATGGATTTTGAATGGATGAATCGGCAATTATTTTATAGTCAATACACGCGTATCGATTCATTTTTCAGTAATTCAGAGTTGGGTGCGAAAGCATCACCATCGCAGGCAGAGCTTGATTTGCTCGAACCTATGCGCGATCAATTAGATCCCGCGGTGTTTGGAGCAGCGCCCGTGCCACCGACAACCAATGCGCCAGCGTCATTGCGCGCTAATCTTTTGCAAGCGCGCGAGCTGCTCAAGCAAGCCGGGTGGGAATACCAAGACGGCGCATTGCGTAATTCACGTGGTGAAATTTTTACCTTTGAAATTCTGGATGATCAATCGGCACTTTCACGCATCATTGCGGTGTATGTGCGCAATCTGGAAAAACTGGGTATTCGAGTAAATCAACGTACGGCAGATTTTGCGTTGGTACAAAAGCGGATGGAAGAATTTGATTTCGATATGACCAGTCAGCGTTTCGGTGATGTAACTAGCCCGGGCAATGAGATGTTTGACATGCTCGGATCGAAAGCGGCTGATGAAAAAGGATCGAGTAATTATTGGGGCTTGAAAGATCCGGTGGTAGATAAGCTGGTGACTGCATTAGTGAAAGCCGATTCGCGCGAACAGCTGGTAACAGCGTCGCGCGCACTAGATCGTGTGCTACTACACAAATACATCGTGGTGCCTCACTGGTATTCAGCGACTCATCGGGTGGCTTATCGCAATCGCTTTGGTATTCCTTCCGTTGCGCCAAAATATTATCAAGCTGATCCCTATGTTATTTCGAGTTGGTGGCAAGTGAAACCAAGACAGTAATAAAAACGAGTTGAGATTCCATGAACCTTTGGTCCTATATAGCTAAACGTATTTTGCTGATGATTCCCACATTGTTGGGTGTTATCGCCATCACCTTTGCGGTGATTCAATTTGTTCCCGGCGGTCCGGTAGAACAAGTCTTGATTGAACTTAAAAAAGGGCAAACCGGCGCCGGTGAATCTTCTGGTGCGGGCGCCTCTGAATATCGCGGTCGTCAAGGCGTGGATAGTGAGCGTGTCGCCGAAATTAAGGCGCTGTATGGATTTGATAAACCGCCAGCCGAACGGTTTTGGTTAATGCTTCAAGGGTTTGCTAAATTCGATTTAGGTCAGAGCTTTTATCACCACAAGGATGTCTGGGAATTGGTGAAATCTAAATTACCCGTATCGATCACGATAGGATTGTGGACTTTTTTTCTGACCTACTTTATTTCTATCCCCCTCGGTGTCGCCAAAGCTGTGAGGGCAGGTAGTCGCTTTGACAGCCTCACCAGTATGTTGGTGTTAATCGGATATTCCATTCCAGGTTTTGTGCTCGGTGTTTTCTTATTGGTGGTTTTCGCAGGCAGTAGTTTTGTGCAATGGTTTCCTTTGCGCGGCCTGACCTCCGATGATTGGGACACGCTTTCTTGGTTCGGTAAAACGATCGATTACTTATGGCATATCACTTTGCCAGTCACCGCTTCTGTTGCAGGATCGTTTGCTGTAATGACGATGCTGACTAAAAATACTTTTCTCGAAGAGATACGCAAACAATACGTGCTAACAGCGCGCGCTAAAGGATTGTCTGAACGAACTGTGCTTTATAAGCATGTATTTCGGAATGCATTAATACCGTTGGTGACAGGATTCCCTGCTGCATTCATCGGCGCCTTTTTTGCAGGTAGCTTATTGATAGAGACCTTGTTTTCTCTGGATGGATTAGGATTGTTGTCATATGAATCGGTAGTGCGACGTGATTACCCTGTCGTGCTAGGTACGTTGTATCTGTTTACCTTGATTGGGCTAGTGGTGAAACTGCTGGGAGATCTATGCTACGTGTGGACTGATCCGCGCGTGCAATTTGAAAGTCTTGCGCGATGAGCACAACTACGTATCCTGCTGCTTAGCCATCGATCTCACCATCGAGACGGATCTGGATTCGCTTCAAACAAGATCGACGTGGCTATTGGAGTTTGGTGCTGTTTCTAATTTTGTTTGTGTTGAGTATGGGTGCTGAACTCATTTCCAATGACAGACCGCTGCTGGCCCGTTATAACGGGCAGATCATGGTTCCCATCGTGACGGATTATGCAGAGACAGCATTTGGCGGTGATTTTGATTCGCCTGCCGATTATCTCGATCCCTTCATTCAGCAGCAATTTCAAACGGATGGTAATTGGGCGATTTATCCCATTAATCGCTATCGCTACGACACATTAAATTATTTTGCTAAGTCTCCTAATCCTGCTCCGCCCACAACAGATAACTGGCTAGGTACCGATGATCGGGGGCGTGATGTATTCGCTCGATTGGTGTACGGATTTCGCGTGTCTATCTTGTTTGGTTTAGCGTTGACAATTACAGGTGTTGCGCTCGGCGTGATTACAGGAGCCGTGCAGGGGTATTTCGCGGGGCGAACGGATTTGCTATTTCAGCGATTTATGGAAATTTGGGGCTCCATGCCGGAGCTTTATCTGCTGATTATTTTTGCATCTATTTTTGAGCCTAGCATTCTATTGCTGTTGGTGTTGTTATCCTTGTTTGGATGGATGGGTTTGTCTGATTATGTGCGCGCTGATTTTCTGCGTAATCGCAATCTCGATTATGTGCAGGCTTCACGCGCATTAGGCCTGTCGAACTGGCAAATTATCTGGCGACACGTGCTTCCTAATAGCATGACCCCCGTCGTTACTTTTTTACCGTTTCGTATGAGTGCAGCGATTCTTTCTTTAACGAGTCTGGATTTTCTTGGCTTGGGCGTGCCACCGTCGACACCGAGTTTGGGTGAATTACTAGCGCAGGGTAAAAATAATTTAGACGCTTGGTGGATTGCACTCTCGACCTTTGCAGTATTGACGATTACTTTGTTACTTTTAACGAATATCGGCGATGCCTTGCGTAACTCTCTCGACGTGCGGAGAAAGACATGAGTCTATTGCGCGTTGAGAATATGTCAGTCAGTTTTGGCTCGACTGTCGTCGTTGATAACGTCAGTTTTCGTATTGAAGCCGGCGAAAAATTTGCTTTAGTGGGTGAGTCTGGCTCTGGCAAAACGGTGAGCGCATTAGCGCTGATGCGTCTTTTGCCTGAGGCGCAGATACGCGGTAATCAATTGTTTGATGGTCAGAAAATCCAGTTGATGTCGGAAAATGCTTTGCGTCAGTTGCGAGGTAAAGATATTGCGATGATTTTTCAAGAGCCGATGACGGCCTTGAATCCGCTGTTTACGATTGGTAATCAAATCGCTGAAGTACTGATGCTGCACGAAGGCTTAAGTGCGCGTGAGGCAGCTAATCGCGCCGTTGAATTATTAGAAAAGACAGGCATTCCCGAGCCTGCTCGCCGAGCCTTGTCTTACCCTCATCAAC
>JBEGSP010000210.1:0-2768 GCA_041179845.1 Pseudomonadota bacterium | reverse complement strand
AACTTGATTAAATCCATATCCATTGCATCGGAAGGGAAGTCCGCATGAAGATTCATGAATACCAAGGTAAAGAAATACTCAAAAAATACGGCGTTACGGTTCCGCGCGGTATCGCATGTATGAGTGTTGATGAAGCAATCAAAGCAGCCGAAACATTAGGCGGTCCAGTATGGGTCGTTAAAGCGCAAATCCATGCCGGCGGTCGCGGCAAGGGTGGTGGCGTCAAAGTAGCAAAATCCATCGATCAAGTGCGTGAGTACGCGAACCAGATCATGGATATGCAACTCATCACGCATCAAACAGGGCCCGAAGGACAAAAAGTTCGTCGCTTACTGGTTGAAGAAGGCGCAGACATCAAAAAAGAACTGTATGTCTCGATGGTTACTGATCGTATTTCGCAGCGCGTGGTGTTGATGGCATCTAGCGAAGGCGGGATGGATATTGAAGAAGTCGCTGAGAAGCATCCCGAACTGATTCATAAAATTGAAATCGATCCTGCGACGGGTTTAAAAGATAAAGAAGCCGACGACATTGCCGCAAAAATTGGCGTGCCAACGGGCTCCATCCCTGCAGCGCGAACGCTCTTGCAGGGTTTGTATCAGGCGTACTGGGATACCGATTCCTCACTCGCTGAAATCAATCCGTTGATCATCACCGGCGATGGCAAAGTGATTGCGCTTGATGCGAAATTTAATTTTGATTCGAATGCCTTGTACCGCCATCCAGAAATTGTCGCTTACCGAGATTTGGATGAAGAAGATCCAGCCGAAGTTGAAGCATCAAAATTTGATCTGGCTTACATCTCACTCGATGGCAACATCGGCTGTCTGGTGAATGGTGCTGGTCTTGCGATGGCAACCATGGATACGATTAAATTATTTAATGGTGAGCCAGCCAACTTTTTAGATGTGGGTGGTGGTGCGACAGCAGAGAAAGTGACTGAAGCTTTCAAAATCATGCTGACCAATCCTCACCTGCAAGCGATTTTGGTGAATATTTTTGGCGGCATTATGCGTTGTGACGTGATTGCTGAAGGTGTGATCACCGCATCACGCGCCGTTTCTTTGAAAGTGCCCTTGGTCGTTCGCATGAAAGGTACCAATGAAGATATCGGTAAAAAAATGCTCGCTGACTCTGGATTGCCCATCATCTCAGCAGACACGATGGAAGAGGCAGCACAAAAAGTGGTTGCCGCCGCTAGCGGTAAATAAGTGAGGAAGAACCATGTCAATCCTGATTAATAAAGATACTAAAGTCATCACCCAAGGCATTACTGGTAAAACCGGTCAATTTCACACGCGTATGTGTAGAGACTATGCCAACGGAAAAAATTGTTTCGTCGCTGGTGTGAATCCGAAAAAAGCGGGCGAAAATTTTGAAGACATACCGATTTACGCCACCGTAAAAGAAGCCAAGCAAGCCACTGGCGCCACCGTGTCAGTGATTTATGTGCCACCAGCCGGTGCGGCCGATGCGATCTGGGAGGCAGTGGAGGCTCAGCTCGACCTCACCATTTGCATTACCGAAGGTATACCGGTGCGCGACATGCTGGCACTGAAAGACAAAATGAAAAAGGCCGGTAGCAAAACATTGTTGCTCGGTCCTAACTGCCCCGGTTTAATCACACCCGATGAAATCAAGATCGGCATTATGCCCGGCCATATTCACAAAAAAGGTCGTATTGGTGTGGTGTCGCGCTCTGGCACGTTAACGTACGAAGCAGTAGGTCAGTTGACTGCATTGGGCTTAGGCCAATCGTCAGCCGTCGGTATTGGTGGCGATCCCATCAATGGCTTAAAGCATATCGACATTATGCAAATGTTTAACGACGATCCTGATACGGATGCCGTGATCATGATTGGTGAAATCGGTGGACCTGATGAAGCCAATGCAGCCCATTGGATTAAAGAGCATATGAAAAAACCGGTGGTTGGTTTCATTGCGGGTGTAACCGCCCCTCCGGGTAAACGTATGGGTCACGCTGGTGCGTTGATATCTGGTGGTGCTGATACAGCTCAGGCTAAATTAGAAATAATGGATGCGTGCGGTATTAAGGTAACGCGTAATCCATCAGAGATGGGCAGACTATTGAAAGCAGCGTTGTAAGCTGAATTGATGACGTTAAATCGATAAAGTTAACTTCAATAAGTTGAACAAAAAATGGGGAGCAATGGCTCCCCATTTTTTATTAACTTGAATTAGATTCTTGGTCGTAGACGCGCTGGAACCGTGCCATCTATTGCCCAGCTAAGTCCAGAGCCTGCGGCACAGGTGCCGGTGTAGACTAGGTTACTTCCGTCAGCTACGCCGGGAATGAGGGCGTTGTAGGTAATTGTTACGGTCGCTGTAGTCGCTGCGGTTCCAGCTACAGTAACACCCGTAACAAATCGTCCGGTGATGGTGTTAGCGGCGGGCAGTCCCAAGGCATCGTGAGTAAGAGTTGTACCCATCGTGGCTAGGGTTCCATCGCTACAGGCCACACCCAGTGCAGTCATAGCAGGTGACGCTAGACTTGGGCCTTCAGCAACACGCGCTTTAGCGGTGTAGTCCTGATAGGCCGGTATGCCCACAGCGGCGAGGATGCCGATGATCGCGACGACGATCATTAATTCAATTAACGTAAAGCCTTGCGTAGCTCGTAAAGAGCGGACGCGTTTGGTATTTCTCATTAGGTACTCCCTAGACTAGATCAATGAAAGTTGATCCACTAAATGGTGTGGATTGGTTCGCACTGGCAAATTGCGTGCCTGACATCAAATTAATTCTTG
>JBEGSP010000209.1:0-6985 GCA_041179845.1 Pseudomonadota bacterium | reverse complement strand
CTGTAGGTCAGGTTGATGTCGGCCGTGTGGTCCACGATACGGCGGTTAGTCTCTTCGGGCACCCGCATGTCAAAGCAGCGGTTACCAGCCTCCATGTGAAAAATCGGCACCTTGCGCCGCTTGGCCGGAATCACCGACAAACAACTGTTGGTGTCACCTAGCACCAACATCGCCTCTGGCTGCACTTGGGCCAACACACTGTCCACACCGATGATCAGGTTACCAATAGTGTTGGCTGCGCCGTTGCTACCATGAGCACTATCAAGAAAAAAATCTGGTTTGCGAACGCCCAATTCATCAAAGAAAACTTGATTCAGTTCATAGTCGTAGTTTTGCCCTGTGTGCACCAACACATGATCACAATGCTGGTCAAGCGCTGCGAGCACACGCGAAAGGCGAATGATCTCGGGCCGTGTGCCCACAACCGTCATGACTTTAAGTTTTTTCATTGTGGATCTCAAAAGGGGGAGGCAAAGGTATCGGGGTACTGGCGATCAAACACCTCGTTGGCCCAGAGCATCACAATCATCTCTTCCGTTCCGATATTGGTAATGTCATGCGACCAGCCAGGCACAGTTTCCACTATTTCGGCTTTCTCAACGCTGGTAACCAGTTCATACGTTTCGCCAGTGTGCATGTGATGGAACCTAAAACGTGCTTGACCTTTGATAACGAGGAACTTCTCGGTTTTGCTGTGGTGGTAATGCCCACCGCGCGTCACGCCGGGGTGGGCGGTGAAGTAGCTGAACTGTCCGCAGTCGGGGGTTTTAAGCATTTCAGCAAATACACCACGTGGATCGCTGTGCATAGGCACTGTGTAGGTAAAGGCCTCAGGAGGAAGGTAACTCACATATGTAGCATAAAGAGCTCGCACCAGGCCTGTGCCCACTCTCTCTGTCAGCAAGGTTAAACGGCTGCCTCTAAAAGCATGAACTATATTCGCTACCTCACCCACTGTGGTGGTGTACTGCGGGACTAACACAGAGAAGCCGTTGGCATCTACGGTAGCAGTGGTCCCGTCCATTAACTGAATGAAGTGCTGCAACACATCGTCAATATAGACAAGAGTCAAGGGCGAAGTGGGGTCGTTAACCTTGATAGGAAGATCGCGCGCCACGTTGTGGCAAAACGTGGCTACGGCCGAGTTGTAGTTGGGCTTGCACCACTTGCCAAACACGTTGGGCAGCCGGAATACATGCACTGGGACGCCATGTTGACGCTGCAGAGCAAACAGAGCGTCTTCTGCCCTGCGCTTACTAGTGCCGTATGGGTTGTCACACTCTGCCTGGGCAGAGGACGCAAATAGTACTGAGACCTTGCGGCCTTGTGTAACAGTTAGGCCAGCAACCGCTTCGCACAACGCCATCGTCAAATCGGTATTCCCTACGGAGAACTCGTCCGGTTCATGTGGACGGTTGACGCCAGCCAAGTGAAACACAAAGTCTACACCTTGCAACAGCTCGGGAAGTTGAGTCACCGAATGCTCACGCGTGTAACAGACAACCTCCACATCTTTGCGCTCGACCATGTGTAGCTGAAGGTTTTTGCCAACGAATCCGTTGGCCCCGGTAATGAGCACTTTCATCACTTCACTCCTCCGCTACTGAGTACTCGCCACGAGAAATTTTTTGCATGAAATCAAGCTTGAGCAGCAATTGCTTCATGCCCTCCACATTTAACTGATTGGTGTTGTGCGAGTTGTAATCTTCTCCATGGGCGCTCTGGGTGAGCTTTTGCTCGCCCAAGTCTATGAACTTACCGTAGTTCAAGTCGCGGCCATCTGCAGGTACGCGGTAATAGTCGCCCATATCATGGGAGGTGGCCATTTCCTCCCTACTTAAAAGCGCTTCGTATAGCTTTTCACCATGGCGGGTGCCCATGATGTGAACCGGGTGGTTCGGTCTCTTCATCAACTCTAGTATGGCTTTCGCGAGAACTTCTAGGGTGGCAGCAGGCGCTTTTTGCACAAAAATGTCACCATTGTTGCCATGATCAAATGCGTACATTACCAAATCCACTGCGTCAGCCAGCGTCATCATGAAGCGGGTCATAGATGGGTCAGTGATGGTGATGGGCTGTCCTTTGAACACTTGATCCACAAAGAGTGGAATCACCGAGCCACGTGAGGCCATCACGTTACCGTAGCGGGTTCCACAGATGACGGTGTTGGTGCCGTCCAAATTGCGGCTGGCCGCCACCATCACCTTCTCCATCATCGCTTTAGAAATGCCCATAGCGTTTATGGGATACACAGCTTTGTCAGTACTCAAGCAGACCACACGCTTTACGCCTGCACCAATGGCTGCTTCCAGCACATTCTCAGTACCCAGCACATTAGTGCGAACCGCCTGCATAGGGTGGAATTCGCATGAGGGCACCTGCTTCAGCGCTGCTGCGTGGAACACATAATCAACGCCACGTATGGCCTGCTCGACGCTGCGTGAGTCGCGTACGTCGCCGATATAAAATTTTAGTTTTGCACTGTTATATCGCTTGCGCATATCGTCTTGCTTCTTCTCGTCACGGCTGAAGATGCGAATCTCACCAACTTCGGCGTCTAAGAAGCGTTTAAGAACGGCATTTCCAAATGAGCCAGTGCCCCCAGTAATTAAAAGAGTACCGTGCATTTTAAATACCTCTAGTTCTTAAATTTTTTACATCATGTCGAATCAAAACGGTGCTCCTTGGATTAATTAGTTACTTTTACTTTGAGCGATGAAATACCATACAGGTATCGTCCACACCATTTAATGCAACCCCGTAGGCGAAAAGCGTGTCGGGCGGCATGTTGCCAGCAGGAAAAGTGAATGTTCCGAACTGCGCAAGACGAAAAGGCCAAGCATCCTTTTCAGCAGAATAAATTTGTGATATACGACCGTCCCTATCAACAGTCATCAAAGTTGCTTTAGATGACAGCATTCCGGGGCCAAGTCTCGTGTCCAAGAGGTCACGAACAAGGTTACCTGTTGGCTCTCCACATTCAACAGTCGTTGAAAAGAAAATATCTGCTGGACCTCGGCCTGCATAAATTGAACTTCCATCGAGGCAAAGCAGTGGATTAAAAGTTATTTCACCACTGTTACCCATTTGAATACCGTACAGTTGATTTAATTCTAATTGGGTATCGGTTGCCATAAAAATTCGTCCATCTATGGCTTCCATCCAAGCAGCCCTGAATGACTGCTGTCCACGTACTAGTGGCCGTAAGACGTCAAAATTGGTATCGGCGATCCAAATTCCAGCAGCTTGCCCAAAGTCTCCCGTCAACACAAAAACTTGTCCATTTATACAAGTCAAAGCGTGTACATGCTCGATCTGCCCCTCGGCAAACTTTGCGCGCTGGACCCATTTTGCTGGGCCTGCTTTCCTACCCCATATACGTACTGGCAGCCTCGTAGGATTAGAAAAATATTCTCCAAATACTATTTCTTCTGAACCGTCACTGTGGGAGACAAAACCGAAGCCAAGTGAGCGTCTGTTATCAGGTATTCGGAAATCAAGGCTTAAACGGCCATCTTTAAGGTCATAGCACCAAATTTCAGAGCGTCGTGCAATGAAAATCATATTATCGAAAACTGCCGCATGGTTTGGTGATGCGCGAAAGACTCGGTCAAGGAGTCGAAAATGTTTAGCCAAACGAGTAACAAAGCTTGTCGCTGGAAGGCTGCAAAGAAGTTTCATTCCCTGAAGATCGGGGCCAACCTTGTAAATCGCACCACCGACATGAACAATCAGCGCATTGGGCAACGCGGCTAATGGGCGCATACCCTTGACACAGTGTCTTAGCGTCCAAGAAGTCATTTACTACCCTTATCCCAAAAAGGTAGCCAGTAGGGATAAGCGCTTGCCCGCTTGCTGCAGAGATAATCGATCAGTTTTGCGGAACTACAGACCTCAATCCTGATACCACCAACTTCGCGAAATTGAATAATACCCAAGCGCAACAAGTCCTTTTGTAGCGTTCGCTCTGCGTAATTTATAGCCCATCGAGGGCGTCGCTCAAGGACGGTCAAGTTCGTCTCGAAATCCCCATCTTTTACATGAAACAACCGCTCCCTATACCAGTTGGCTACAGGCCATTCTTGGCTCCAGCAATCTTCTGCCACGTGGATCATGGTCAGGCTATGTGCAGAGTCCACTCCTAAGCAAACGATTGCTGCATCGTTATCAGCGCAATATTTCCAGGACGAATGCGGTCCACACGGCAATGGGCAATGCCCGTCTATGTTGTTAGCCATCATTGCCACAGCCTTTGGCCCCGTAGCCACCATTGTGTTGAGCGGATGCCGACTACGCACCGCACCCTGAGTACTCATCAAAGCTTTAGGTAATGCCCCAGTCCACGGAGGTGAGCGACGCACGTCGTAAGTCAGCCTTTTACTGCAAATGACATCTGATAAACGCTCAGGTCCAGTAGGCTCATCGCGATACAGCGGAATTGCCGGCATAGCCAAAGTGCCTTGTGGCCCCAAATAGTCCAGCAGTCGGTGACAAATATTCTTAGCCGTCAAGCCAGTTGGTGCAAGCGCGACTGACGAAGAGTGCACAACCATCAAACCAGTGCGAGACGCGCCTAAAGTATCAAGCGCCTCTTGAACACGCGCAAAGTCGATAGTAGATGCATCTGACAGGGTCGTACCGTACTTACGCGGCCGACTCCTCGATGAGAGCAACCCATGCACAAATGACGAGCGCCAATAAAGACTCTTTAAAGCGACCTCCGCCCAAGGCGAAAAACTTAACATATTTCTAGCAAGGGACATATTTAAATATATTACAGAAAAAAATCTTCATTACCAAATCATGATCTACTAAAGTAGATCTCTAATTTTCCAATATGAATCGCGGCCGTAACAATATGTTGTAGCTTTATTCACCTTACTTAAGCTAGCACTTTCAGCATGCCAAACCTTCAGCGATGGATCGTACCAAATCTTTCCACCGTTACTGCGAACTTGCCAACTAAGACAAGCCTCTTCACCATATAAAAAACCAGGATAGTGAAGCTTACAATCAATATCCACAAGAAATCGGCGCCGAAAAACATAAACCGCTCCAACACCTTGATCAATCTCCTGAGATATACCCTCTCCTCTAATCGATAAAGTTGAATGCTTAAACAACTTCGCAAAAAATGATATAGTTTTTTTAAGCTTACCAACAACTACAGAACAAATGTAGTGCGAAAAGTAAATATCGAAGTAAATTTTTTCCAACAAGTTTAGTCGAAACTTATGATGCGGATTCTGATGAAAGCCATCTGCCGTTACCACATCAGGGCAGACTACCATTACATCATCTTCGTAAGTAGCATTTGAAAGCGTAAACGAGAAATCTTCTGCATACTTCAGATCATTGTTGCCAGCTATAACCACATCGTAGTCAAGAGCGTATAGCGAGAGTGCCTCGGAGATAGCCGGGAAATAGCCGAGGTTTTTATTTGGACGCAATATAGAAACGAATGCAAAGTCTGTCGCCATCTTATCAATTTCAAGTTGAACGAGCCTCGCATCAGAGTTATCTACTAGGACGAGCGAGATTTCATAATTACCTGGTGTTTGCCGCAGCAGCGAGCAACACATATCCCGAGTCTCCTCAACATTATTATAAACAACAGCAACATACAGGAGGCGCTTCATTAGATATATAAATTTAATAACATCAATTACAGGAAGATAGATTAATGGCTTGAATCATTCACATACTCACCAGATCTATTGAGCAACCCATCGATAAAGCCGCGGAAGATCATCATCATGCTTTCAATTCTTCGCGGACTCCAAATCATAACATTAAGAAACGTCAGCAATACAACAAAAACCAACCGAAGCATAAAAAATGGAAAATGAAAAAAATGACGCCGAAAATTAAGAATCATATTTCTGGCCATATAGTAACGCCGTAGTGGAGTATGGTCCGTATAAAAACGCTTTTGCTGCTTTTCTGGGTTGGCGCTTCCGAGAGTATGCATCATGTTCGCCGCTGGCACTCTAATAATTCGGTAACCCTCCGCGCGCAAGCGCAAGGAAAAATCAAAATCCACCCCGTCGATGAACAATTTTGGATCCAACCCGTTAATTTGCCGCACCGCGGTTAACGGGATTAAATTTCCTGATGTTATCGCATAGTCAACCTCTACCGGTGTTGTATATTTATCAGAATGTCCAATATCCACGATTAATGGGGTAAAAACCGCTTTTGGGAATTCACTTGCAAGCTGCACCATTGATTCAACCATATTTGGTGCAGCAATGCTGTCCTGATCCATTGTTAGCACCCAATCTACCTTAGTATCATCCAAGGTGTCGAGGGCCAAGTTTACAGCAGCCCCTATCCCGAGATTAGTTGATGAGTAGATCAGAGTCAGGCATTCAATTTCCTCAAGTGTCTGAAGAATGCGTTTATGCGCGCTTTGCGAACCGTTGTCAACAACTATAATTGAAACTACCTGCTTACGTAATGCCTCTACACACTTTATAACTGCTTCTGAATCATTGTAGCTAACGATGATTGCAACAACATTTTTAACCTGAGAGGCTAAAGGGCATTCATAAACATTAGTCATACAATACTCTGCATTATTGTGAAGATTAAGCTCAGATGAGCTATTTTCTGAAAATCCGTTTCGGCACATCAGAGATAACCAGAGGAAGAAACCCGAGAGCCAAAAGGTAATCGAACGATCCAAGGTATGGGTTGCTATAAGCACCAATTAACAGACCGACTGTACCAAGCAAAACTGAGATAACTCCATCTTTAACTTGAACACCTTTAACCTTAATGACCTCAATCGCTTTAATAAACATACATAATAAAGAAACCACAAGAAAAACAGATCCAATAAATCCAAAATTAAACAGCATTTGATGAAAGCTGAGTTCATACACCCATGGAGAGTCCTGACTCCGAACATAATCAGTCACGCCCCCAAATCCACTGCCAAATAGTGGAGTTTCCAGAAAACCATCTATCAAATAGCGTTTTT
>JBEGSP010000208.1:0-3621 GCA_041179845.1 Pseudomonadota bacterium | reverse complement strand
AGTCATTTTCCAGCGAGCCATCAGTTTCCAGGACATGCTCAAGCTCGGCAGCGGTAAGCCATTCTTTGCCCACGGTTTCGAACGCTCTAGCGAAGGCATCGAAGTCGGTTTCACGCAAACTTAAGCCTGCGGCCATCGCGTGCCCGCCAAATTTATCAATGAGGCTGGGTGCGCGTTTGGACACCAAATCCAATGCATCGCGCAGATGAAAGCCGGGGATGGAACGTCCTGATCCTTTAATCAATCCATTACCTGCAGGGGCGAAAGTAATAGTTGGACGATAAAACTTTTCTTTGAGTCGCGAAGCAACGATACCTATCACCCCTTGATGCCAGTCGGGGTTGAACAGGGTCAGGGTGGCATTCTCTGTGGGTTGAATATCTTCCAGTGAAGCGAGGGCGGCTTCTTGCATATCGGTTTCAATTTCACGGCGCTGTCGGTTTATGGTGTCGAGTTCGCGCGCGATGTTCCATGCGCGGGTGGCGTCGTCGGTCAGCAGACATTCAATACCTAATGACATATCGGACAGCCTGCCTGCTGCATTTAATCGCGGCCCGAGCGTAAAACCTAAATCAAAGGGTGTGGCTTTGCGCATCTCGCGCGACGCCACCGAGAACAGTGCAGCGATACCCGTATGCGCGCGCCCCGAACGTATGCGCTTGATACCTTGGGCCACAAGGATTCGATTATTCGCATCGAGCTTAACCACATCAGCGACGGTGCCAAGCGCAACTAAATCCAGCAAGCTATCGAGTCGAGGTTGTGTGGTTTCATCAAAATGGCCGCGCTTACGTAGTTCGGCGCGCAAGGCCAGTAGGGTATAAAACATCACACCTACGCCAGCCAAATTTTTACTCGGAAAGCCGCAGCCGGGCTGATTGGGATTGACGATCACAGCGGCATTCGGCAGCGTTTGTGCCGGCAGGTGGTGATCAGTGACCAGCACTTCTATTCCGCGACGACTTGCTTCCTCAACGCCGGCATGACTAGCGATGCCGTTATCGACGGTGATGATGATGTCGGGAGATTTCTCACGTGCGGTCAGTTCAACGATTTCGGGGGTGAGCCCATAACCATATTCAAAACGATTCGGGACGATGTAATCAACGCGCGCACCCATGGCGCGCAAACCCCGCAGAGCTACAGCGCAAGCGGTAGCACCATCGCAATCGTAGTCAGCCACCACGGTGAGATTTTTTTTGGCTTCGATGGCATCGGCTAAAAAAATCGCAGCTTTGTCCACATGAGTCAGCTGGTTCGGCGGTATCAGCCCACTGATCTCGCTAGCCCATTGATCGGGTGAGTTGAGTCCCCGCGCCACCATCAGGCGTGCCATGACCGGATGCAGCCCGTGCTGCGCTAGTCGTTCGGATTCACGCACTGAATACGCACGTACAGTCAGGCGGGTCATGCGGCGAGGCGAGTCAATGAGGGCTTGGCCCAGAATTTTCGGAAGGAGTTACGTGCTATTGACCAATGCACTAAGCGCGTGCTGTCGGACAAAATCACATTCACAACCTCTAACTGGCCGCTATCAAGTGCCGCTAATACGGGGGCGAGGTAGTCATGATCGATGACGCTCATGTTGTGTAACCAGCTTGACCAATCGTCGGCTAAGGCAGCTGTGCTTAATGAATCAAGGATATGCGTTGATGGTTCGTTAGAGCTACTGTCGTACGTTTGATGCGTAGTCTTTAAGTGTGACGCCAAGGTACGTAAGTTAAATAAATCGGGTGAGGATTCGTTGGCCTGTGAGCCGCCCCAGAGCCAGAGGCCATTCACCCTTGGACAATTGTTTTCCTCGCGCGCGTCATTCAAAGGATGCTGATGCCACAGCATTTGCACTTCATTTTGTAAGCGACGCCATTCGCGCGCACTGCCGCCACTCGGTGACCAGACATCAATATTGTGGCCGCAAGCAGCGTCAGGTGTGCAGGTTCGAAAATCAGACCACGCATCTGCCTGCATAAACCAGTAATCTTTACTGCCAAATACAAGTCGCTGGTTCTGTTCTTCAAACAAAGGATGCGCGGCATCGAACAGGGTTTTCGCTTCGCTCTCGCTCAAATTAAGCTGACGGTAGTCGGTCAACACTAGGTGATCGCGCGCCACGTGCAGATGCACGGGTTGCACTACAAACCAATAACCTGATTCTTTGTTCAACCCCAACTCCGCCATTAATGCGGTTGATATCGCGGGGCTGTTATCGGAGGTGTGCCCGGCCAGCCATCGCTCGTGCGGCAAGCAGGCATCCAAGCCTGAAGCAGTTGTCTTGCTTTTTAACGAGGCACGGCAAAGTAGCTTCGCCATGGCAGGTGCCTGCAGCTGGGCCAACAGATCGCGGGCGTGCTCGGCGGGGGGCAGGGAAAACGGGATAACGAGGTTCAGCGCACGCATAGTGGTCGCATTGTAGGCGATTTTGTTTTGTCGTTTGACTATGGCACACTGCCGTCTTTGCCGGTGTTGCCTTGGTTTTTCCCCATTTTTCAGGAGATGTGTTTGGCCTGGTTTCAAAATCCACCGTTCGAATGGACGCTAGGCTGGCGCTACACCCGTGCCGGCAAGCGCAGCGGCCGCAATAGCTTTATCTCCTTTATTTCGCTGATTTCCATGAGCGGTATCGCGCTGGGTGTAGCTGCCCTGATTGTGGTGCTGTCAGTGATGAATGGTTTTCAGAAAGAAGTTCGCGACCGCATGCTGTCGGTACTCGCGCATGTGGAAGTGTTTGATGCCTCCGGAAGCTTGCCTGATTGGCGCGCCACATCACAGGAAGTTTTAAAGAACCCTCAAGTGCGCGGTGCTGCGCCTTATGTTGAAGCACAAGCGATGGTGATGCGCGACGATGTCGTGCGCGGCATCATGGTGCGCGGTATTTTGCCGGATCAAGAACCCAAGGTGTCCGCCGTTGCTTCGCAAATTGTGGCGGGGGCACTAACGAATTTACAACCCGGTGAATTTTCTATTGTGGTGGGCAGTGAGTTAGCGCGTAGTCTTCGTTTGAAACTGGGTGACAAGCTAACGCTGATTGCGCCTCAAGGTCAGGTGACTCCGGCAGGTGTGCTACCGCGTTTAAAACAATTCACCCTTGCTGGCGTGTTTGAAGCGGGGCATTTTGAGTACGATGCATCGCTAGCGTTCATACACATGGATGACGCAGAAAAATTATTTCGCTTAAGTGGCCCTACGGGTCTGCGCTTGCGGGTGGACGATATGCAGCGCGCACCAGAAGTAGCGGCTGATCTTTCCGCTACGCTCAAAGGTAATTTTTATATACGCGATTGGTCACAACAAAATCGTAATTGGTTTGCTGCGGTCCAAACTGAAAAACGAATGATGTTCATCATCCTCACCTTAATCATTGCTGTAGCAGCTTTTAATTTGGTATCCACGCTGGTGATGACAGTGACTGACAAACAGGCGGACATTGCCATTTTGCGCACCTTAGGTGCTTCGCCGGCATCGATCATGAAAATTTTTGTGATTCAAGGCGCGTTGGTCGGTTTGCTAGGCACAGCTATTGGTGTGTCGCTGGGTGTGTTGGTAGCGTTGAATGTGGATGTAATCGTACCCTTCATCGAAGCGGTATTTCATGTGCAGTTTTTACCACGCGATATTTATCTG
>JBEGSP010000207.1:0-2917 GCA_041179845.1 Pseudomonadota bacterium | reverse complement strand
AGATTGAGACTCACGTTCAACCTCCAAAAGTGATGATTAGCTAGTGCACAGCCGGGTGGCTGCCTGCCTCACATCGTTTCGAACACGGCGTCCGAAGTCAGGAGTTCTGCGACCATGCGATGCTTTGCATGGGGCCGAGAGACTGCAAAACTTGTCCGGGCTCGCCATCTGCGTTGGGCGCTTTGGGATAACTCCCTCAACTAATTAACCTTATGCGCGATGAACTTACGCTTTCAGGCCCAACGGTCTTTGATTGCCTGTAGTGATATTTCATTCACCACAGCCCAAAGATCTGCCTCGCATCCTTACGGACACGAGGACCTAATTTTTTACATCAAGCCGACAACGTCGCTTGATCAATACGCACACCGCCGCCCATCGTTGACGATAGCGACACCTTACGCAAATAAACACCTTTGCTGGTTGGTGGCTTAGCTTTATTGAGCGCATCTAACAAAGCCAACAGATTGGTCTTGAGATCTGCATCAGCAAATGATTTACGACCAATGGTCGCGTGCACGATACCGGCCTTATCAGTACGGTATTGCACTTGACCTGCTTTTGCATTCTTAACCGCAGTGGCCACATCAGGAGTAACCGTACCAACCTTAGGGTTAGGCATCAACCCACGGGGGCCGAGCACCTGACCCAAGGTACCAACAATACGCATCGTGTCTGGTGAAGCGATCACAACGTCAAAAGGCATATTGCCTGCTTTGATTGATTCAGCCAGATCTTCCATGCCGACAACATCAGCACCAGCCGCTTTAGCCTGCTCTGCTTTTTCGCCTGTGGCAAACACCGCAACACGCATAGTTTTACCTGTACCTGCAGGCATGACCACGGCACCACGAACGACTTGATCTGATTTCTTTGCATCGACGCCCAACTGAATAGCGACATCAATGGATTCATTAAATTTAGCCGTCGCCAGTTCCTTTACCAACGCAATCGCGTTATCGAATGGATAGGTTTTGGTGCGATCAACTTTGGCCTTGATAGCCTTTGCGCGCTTAGATAAATTAGCCATTACAGACCCTCCACCGTGATGCCCATCGAGCGAGCCGAGCCCGCGATGGTGCGAACAGCTGCATCCAGATCAGCGGCTGTGAGATCAGGCTTCTTCTGGGTAGCGATTTCTTCTGCCTGCTGACGAGTAATCTTGCCGACTTTGTCAGAGTGAGGCTTTGCCGAACCCTTTTGGATTCCCGCTGCTTTTTTAATCAAAATCGTTGCTGGCGGAGTCTTCATCACAAACGTGAAAGACTTATCAGCAAACGCAGTAATAACTACAGGAATTGGCAGACCAGGTTCTACACCTTGTGTCTGAGCGTTAAACGCCTTACAAAATTCCATGATGTTCAGACCACGCTGACCCAGCGCTGGACCGATAGGTGGGGAAGGATTCGCTTTACCAGCTGGCACTTGCAGCTTAATAAAGCCTATGATTTTCTTTGCCATGAGGGCTCCTGTTATTGAGTGATAGCGCCTGTTCGTCAATATGACTACCGATTACTGAGGCTCCTCGGTTTACTACTTGTATTACTTATGCCGTATCTGATGTTTGATTGCACATCGCGCTACGGCCGGCGTTACTACAACTGATTGTGAGTTGCTAGTTAACTCAGGCTTTTTCTACTTGCCCGAATTCCAACTCAACCGGGGTTGCACGACCAAAAATTGTGACCGACACACGAACCCGCGATTTTTCATAATTTACTTCTTCGACATTGCCGTTGAAGTCAGTGAACGGGCCATCCTTAATACGGACTAACTCGCCCACTTCGTAAAGCACTTTCGGACGTGGTTTTTCTACGCCCTCTTGCATCTGATGCATGATCTTGTCGACTTCATGCGGCGGAATGGGTGTTGGCTTGTTCGACTTACCACCGATGAAACCTGTGACCTTGTTAGTGTTCTTTACCAAGTGCCATGTCTCGTCAGTCATCTCCATCTCAACCAACACATAGCCCGGGAAAAACCGGCGCTCAGTCACTGCTTTGTGACCGTTTTTCATTTCGATCACTTCTTCAGTCGGAACTAAAATCTGACCAAACTTATCATCCATACCAGCGCGGGTAATGCGCTCAGCTAATGCGCGCTGCACACTCTTTTCCATTCCGGAATAGGCGTGCACAACGTACCAATGTTTCTTGCCACCTGAGCTTGCAGCAGCACTTTGTTGGGTTTGTTCAGTCATCGTTATCTCCAGCCCAGAATAAGGTCATACAAAACGACCTCAAGCAGCTTGTCTGTACCCCAAAGGAACAACGCCATGACAAAAACAAAGCCAAAAACTACGCCAGTAATCTGCATCGCCTCTTTGCGCGAGGGCCAGACTACTTTCTTTGTTTCTCGCACAGATTCCCGGGCAAAACCAACAAAGCTTTGTCCGAGTGCTGATGTCCACGCTGCGCCACCTGCTACCAGCAATCCACCAACTAAAACCGACGCACGAATAAGCGTTGTCTGACCGGCGAGCAAATAAAAACCAATCAAGCCGGCGAATAAAGCGGTAATAGCCACAGCGAGCTTGGCCTTATCGGCTGTAGTCGTTACGGTCTGCACGGATTGATTAGACATTTACATTTACTTTCGGTGTACTACACCAGATTCGGTGGCAGGGGCGGAGGGCCTCGAACCCCCAACCTACGGTTTTGGAGACCGTCACTCTGCCAATTGAGCTACGCCCCTGCGGAAACTTTGGCAATCAATTCCAAAAACACGTCATGTCATGCTCGCGCCTTGACGCGAACACGACAAACATTGTTTTAGTCCATGATTTTTGCGACGACACCAGCACCCACGGTACGGCCACCCTCGCGAATCGCAAAGCGCAGACCTTCTTCCATCGCAATCGGGTTGATCAACTTAACCGTGATCGACACGTTGTCTCCAGGCATAACCATCTCTTTGC
>JBEGSP010000206.1:0-9589 GCA_041179845.1 Pseudomonadota bacterium | reverse complement strand
GAGATCCGTCGGCGCATGCATAGAACGATTCGACGACATGATCTTGAAACCATTGTCCCAAAATGAGAGCCCCATCAAACCCTTGGTTTCTAACCTCTTAAGCATCTCTCGTCCGACCGGTCCATTGGTAACTCGCTCGAGTGACTGCTGATCAGTAAACAAAAAAGGAAGGTCGAACAATTCAAATTCTTTGACGCCAAGCGGACCAAACTTAGCCATCGAAGGTGCCAGCATTTGCACTGCACCTAGCTGCAAGGCCTCGAGTTCTTCTTTGTCTTTGTAGAGCGTACTGTTGGGGTAGACCTCAATTTTGACTCGGCCTTTGGTAGCAGCTTCAGCTAATTCTTTAAATTTCTCAGCGGCTTTACCCTTGGGCGTGTCTTTCGCTACCACGTGGCTGAATTTGATAACGATAGGCGACTGGGCCCCTGCGTTAACAACTACTACACACATCAGGAACAAAGCGAATAAGGAACGTCGAATCATAAAAATCTCCAAAGGGTCGTGGCGCGCTATTTACTATCAGGTCGGCGCGTATTGTGTCTGCTGATGGCGCGTATGACAACCACCCTGTGACTCATCCGAGTCAAAAGCCCCAAATTGGCCCATAGTCAGCAAGTTTTGCCGAATGTCGTACCATCAGGCTCTAACTCTGGCTTCATTTATGAACGTTCTAACTCTTCTTCTTCCCGATTTTCTGCTCATACTCTTAGGTTATGTACTCATCCGTATCACGGACTGGGGCGACAATTTCTGGGCGGGGTTAGAGAAACTCGTCTACTTCGTGCTGTTTCCGGCGCTGCTGTTTGTCTCTACCTCACGCACTCCCCTCGACTTTCACGCCACGGGCAAGCTATTACAAGTTGCGCTCATTTCTATGGTGAGCGGCATCGCCCTGGGTTGGTTGGCCAAACCGCTATTTAAGCCGGGACCTATGATTTTTGAATCAGGCGTTCAAACGGCATTTCGATTTAATTCCTACATCGGTCTGGCGGTGGCGTTTCGTTTGGGTGGTGAAGCGGGCACGTCGTTGATGGCGCTGATCATCGGCTTTGCTGTTCCTTTAGCGAATATGGCTGCGGTGCATGCACTGGCTCATCGCAATAAAGGAGGGCTACTTAAAGAGATGGCAAAGAATCCCTTATTACTAGCGACAATCAGCGGCACGTTATTTAATCTTTTAGGTGGCTCGCTGCCTGAAGTGATCGTTCATCTGTTAACGCGTATGGGTAGCGCATCGATTGCGCTGGGTTTGTTGATGGTCGGTGCGGGATTAAAATTGAAAGGCCTTTCAGAAGCGCGCGGCATCAGTAGTTATTTCATCACGGTTAAATTGATCGTATTACCCGCCATCGCACTCGGATTAGCCACTTGGTTTGAATTGCCTCCATTGCAAATGCAAATGGCTGTCATGTTTTGCGCACTACCCACAGCTTCCAGTGCTTATGTATTAGCAGCGCGCATGGGTGGTAATGCACCTTTAGTCGCTTTTTTGATTTCTGCCGGAACGTTGCTATCTATCGTGACGTTGCCCGTGTGGTTACTACTGGCTGGTTGAGTCATGCTGCGCTGTGTTGACTCAATGCCCACCTCACATGCTCACGTACCAATTCAGAAGGATGAGTTTGTCGTGACTCCAGTGCACTAATTAGCTTAGGATCATTCGCATACTGCGTAGCGGCGTTACCTAAAGCGACAGCGATATTGCGCAACCATCGCTCATGACCAATACGCCGAATTGCACTTCCTTCCATGTGACGATTAAACTCTTCTTCAGTCCACGCAAACAAATCTACTAGCGTGGCTTTATCTAAGTCATGGCGTACATCAAAATCAGGCAGCTGACTACGCTGAGCAAATTTATTCCAAGGGCAAGCTAACTGGCAATCATCACAGCCCAACACCCGATTACCTATCAAGGGACGTAGCTCCAATGGGATACTACCTTTGAGTTCTATCGTCAAATATGAAATACAACGACGTGCATCTAACTTAAATGGAGCGACAATCGCCTGCGTCGGGCAGATATCGATACACGCAGTACATTCACCACAATGCGACGAAATGGTTTCATCGACAGGCAAAGGTAAGTCGGTATAAATCTCACCTAAAAAAAACATTGATCCCGCTTCGCGATGTAACAGCAAGGTATGCTTGCCACGCCAGCCTAAACCTGCGCCTTGCGCAAGCTCGACTTCCATCACTGGCGCTGAATCAGTAAACACGCGAAAACCGAATGACCCAATTTCTGCCATTATTTTTTCGGTTAATTTCTGTAAACGTGAACGTAGTATTTTGTGATAATCCCGACCACGCGCATACACTGAAACCACTGCCGCGTGAGCATCCGATTGCCTAGCCTCTTCTCTCTCACGCCAATTATCCGCCGTGTCACGCGGCAAATAATCCATGCGTACGCTAATGACTCTGACCGTACCTGGAATCAGCTCAGCGGGACGAGCGCGCTTCTCGCCATGCGCTGCCATGTACTCCATCTCTCCATGAAAACCGGCCTCTAACCATTGCTGAAGCTTATGTTCAGCATCACCTAAATGGATATCGGCAATTCTGGCTTCAGCAAAACCCAATTCCTTGGCCCAAGAACGAATACGGTCGACCAAGATAGTCGCTTGTTCAGCAGTGACATTCGGTGAAGGCACAGAAAATTCCGTTGTAAGACCAGCGAGAAGCAGAGAAAATGCACGAGTTAACTTCGAACCAACGCCATTGTAAGAGATGACACACTGGACAGCCCATCTGCACGACGAAGAAGCAACCCAAGCGCTAGGGGCGGCGCTGGCTCGCGTGTTGCAACCTGGCTTAACGATCTATTTGCATGGTGAGCTGGGTGCCGGCAAAACCAGTCTGACCCGAGCCTTGCTACATGCCACAGGTTACCAAGGGCGAGTAAAAAGCCCTACCTACACCTTGTTAGAACCGTATGTTATTCAGCTTGAGGGTCGATCGATCGAGCTGATGCATTTTGATCTGTACCGCATGAACCATCCGGATGAATTTACTGAGGCGGGATTTCGTGATTTTTTTAGTGCCGACCGAATCTGCGTCGTTGAATGGCCCGAACGCGCAGAAAATCTCCTACCAAATGCAGATCTTGATATTTTCATCTCTGTTGCAGCGCAAGGTCGTGGGGTAGAATTGCGAGCGAACTCTGTACAGGGCGCTTCATGTCTAGAACAACTTCATTTCAGCCCCAATCTTTGAAACCCATTTCGCGCCGAACTGTCCTAAAGGCAGGCGCTACATTACTTTTGTCATTGCTAGGCCACGGCGTAGCGCGCGCCGCACAAATTGTTGCGGTACGCGTTTGGCCGGCCAAAGATTACACGCGCGTCACCTTAGAAAATGACAGCAAACTCAAAGCAACCCATTTCACGATTAAAGATCCGCATCGCCTTGTGGTCGAAATCGAAGGCGTCGATCTTGATACCAAGCTGAAAAGCCTGGTCGCAAAAGTTCAATCGAATGACCCCTACATAGCGCAAGTACGTGTGGGACAAAATCGTCCCGGAGTCGTACGACTGGTCTTTGACTTAAAAGAAGAAGTACAACCCCAAGTCTTTACCTTAGATCCTGTAGGTGAATACAAACACCGATTAATTTTTGATCTTTATCCACAAACGCCCTCTGATCCGATTGCTGAGCTACTGAAAAAAGGCAGCACACCGCCTAGCGTCGTTGAAAAACCGCCTGTTGAATTACCGGATACAGCCAAAGCTGCGGAAGAGGATGATAAAGACGGACAAAAACTCACGCGACTCGTCACGATTGCGCTAGACCCAGGTCACGGAGGAGAAGATCCGGGTGCCGTTGGGCGCGGTGGCAGTTTAGAAAAGAATGTGGTGTTGTCGATCGCGCGTCGATTAAAAACGCGCCTTGAACAACAAGCGAATGTTCGCGTCATGCTGACACGCGATGGTGATTACTTTGTACCCTTAAATGTACGAGTGCAAAAAGCACGTAAAGTACAAGCGGATTTATTTGTATCGATTCATGCCGATGCCTTCGTTGAACCTACGGCGCGCGGCTCATCCGTTTTTGCCTTGTCTGAAAAAGGTGCCAGCTCCACCGCTGCACGCTGGCTGGCGAATAAAGAAAATGCTGCCGATTTGATTGGCGGTATCAATATTCGAAGTAAAAATCAGCATTTGGCGAGCGTACTGCTTGATTTATCCACCACAGCACAGATCAATGACAGTCTGAAGCTGGCTAAATCCGTCCTGGGTGAAATAGGCACCATCAATCGCTTGCACAAAGCACAGGTAGAGCAAGCTGGGTTTGCCGTACTTAAAGCGCCGGATATTCCGAGCATATTGGTGGAAACCGCTTTTATTTCTAATCCAGAAGAGGAAGCGCGGCTAAGCGATGAAAACTACCAAGATCAAATGGCTGATGCGCTAATGCGTGGCATACGCAAATATCTACTCAAGCACCCCAGCTTGACTCGGAATCGCCTAACCTAAAGTTTGACCCGAAGTTTGATACTAACTTTGACCTAAGTTCGGCTGAGTTTATTAAACCTAGCCGCTGATTCAAGCTTCAAGGATGAGGGTCGGCAGGCTGACGGCCAAACCCTCGAACAAATCGTAGCCCTGCGGCCAGCAGCACCGGAACGACCGCTGCCGCTACGCCTATCAATACTATGGTGTTGAGATGATTTCGTATAACTGGGATATTTCCAAAAAAGTAGCCAGCAGCTACCAAGGTTACCACCCAGAATAAAGCACCACTTACGTTGTAGATCTGAAAGCGAGTCGAGCTCATACCTGAGATACCCGCAACAAATGGCGCAAACGTACGCACCACTGGAAGCCAGCGCGCTAAAACGATCGTTTTACCACCATGTACTTCAAAAAATGTATGCGTTTTTTCGAGCGCACTTCGATCTAGCCATCGATAATTATTCGTATAAGCTTTCTGACCAATAGTACGACCGACGTAATAATTAACCGTATTACCTATTATTGCAGCAACTACCAATAAGCTAATTAATAAGGCTGCATTCATGGAGCCCGATGCACAAAACGCACCGCCCATAAAGAGCAAGGTATCACCGGGCAGAAAAGGAAAAACAACTAAGCCGGTCTCAGCAAACACAATCGCAAACAAAATTGCATAAACTACGGCGCCATAAGAAGCCAGCATACTGCCTAGCGATTTATCGATATGCAGTATCAGGTCGAGTAATTGAGCAAATTCCATGCGAGCCGTTGCGTGAGATGAAGTGAGCGCAGATGATACACCGCCCTTGCTGATTCAGCGCTAGGCTAACGCCCGAAATCCAAGGCATACCCCACCGGTATAATTCGTTTCATGGCTCTTTCTATGTCTTCAAACACCACTAAACGCGACATTCGTGCGCTACCTGATCACTTGATTTCACAAATCGCCGCCGGCGAGGTGATCGAGCGACCTTCTGCTGTAGTCAAAGAGCTAGTAGAAAATGCATTAGATGCGGGCGCTACCGAGCTGACTATTCGCCTCGAGGCTGGCGGCGTAAAACGAATTTCCATTACCGATAACGGCAGCGGTATACCACCCGATCAATTACCGCTAGCGCTGGCACGGCATGCCACATCCAAAATTGCCAGCTTGTCTGATCTCGAAAATGTGATGACCATGGGTTTTCGGGGCGAGGCGCTCGCATCAATTGCTTCAGTCGCACAACTCACGATGACGTCACGCAGCGCCGATCAAGCGCATGCCTGGCAAGTTGAAGGCCATGCGCCTGACCAAATTGCTCCGGCATCCGGTGCCCAAGGAACCGTCATCGATGTACAAGAGTTGTATTTCAATACACCGGCTCGTCGTAAATTTTTAAAATCCGAGCAAACAGAATTTAGTCATTGCGCTGAAGTTGTGCGTCGAATTGCTTTGTCACGCCCTGATGTCAGATTTACGTTAACGCACAATGGCAAAGCCAGTGATCATTGGAAAGAATCGCCGTTTGAACAACGTTGCGCTCACATACTTGGCGAAGAATTTTCCAATGCCTCGTTATCCGTCAATGAGCAAGCAGGGCCTTTGCAACTGCACGGCTTAGTCGGCTTACCTACTGCGGCACGTTCACGCGCAGATTCACAATATTTTTATGTCAATGGTCGATTCGTTCGCGACAAGCTACTGACTCATGCTGTGCGTGCGGCTTATCAAGATGTGCTGCATGGTGATCGGTATCCATCGTATGTCATCAAGCTCGATTTAGATCCATCGCTCGTCGATGTGAATGTTCATCCGTCAAAGATTGAAGTGCGCTTTCGTGATAGTCGAGCAGTCCATCAATTTGTTTATCATGCAGTCCATCGAGCACTGGCTCATACATCTGCAAGTGCGTCAGCCAGTGCATATAACGATATGCCGCCACCCGTGACGAGTGCCTCGAATAGTCTGCAGTGGATTAACTCGCGACCACGCCAAACGTCACTAGGAATAGCGCAAGAAACGGCTCGGTATGGCAATTTTTTTTCAAATGATTTGCCGCCTGCCACCACAGCAAGTACAGGCTCATGGTCAACACCGGTATCGGCAGACAGCGATCATCCGCTAGGATTTGCGCTCGCGCAGTTGCACGGCATTTACGTACTCGCTCAAAATAATCAAGGGCTGGTTTTAGTCGATATGCATGCTGCCCATGAGCGCATTTTGTATGAGCAATTTAAACAATCGCTAGAATCCGAATCGATACAGCTTCAGCCCTTACTGATTCCTGTCACGTTTATTGCAGACACCATCGATGTAGCCACTGCTGAAGAAAATCAAGAGACACTCGCCACACTGGGTTTTGATATTGCCGCGATGTCGCCCACCACCTTGGCCGTGCGAGCTATTCCCGCTTTGCTTAAAAATAGTGATGCACAATCACTTGCACGAGATGTATTGCGCGACCTCCGCGAATTTGGTGGATCACATGTTTTGGTAGAACGTCGTAATGAATTATTAGGAACTCTTGCGTGTCACACGGCCGTACGCGCTAATCGGCAGCTTACCGTCATAGAAATGAATGCCCTGCTGCGTCAAATGGAAGCAACAGAACGCTCCGACCAATGCAATCATGGACGCCCGACCTGGGTGCAATTAGCCGTCTCTGATCTCGATAAACTGTTTTTACGCGGTCAATAATTCAACACCGTATGAGCCAGCCACCGCTGCCACAGTTCGGCCACGCACCACTGCTGGTGCTAATTACGGCTATGTTAATGATGCAGCCGCTCTCAACGGATTTGTATCTCGCTTCATTACCCAGTCTGGGTAATGAATTCATGGCGCCGGTCGCAACGGTTCAACTAACGCTCTCACTATTTGTGATGGGTTTTGGTAGTGCTCAGTTAATCGTCGGCCCTCTTTCTGACCGCTTCGGTCGCCGCCCAATTTTGCTTGTCGGCCTGACGATTTATTTACTAGCCAGTGCCGCCTGTGGCCTAGCTACATCCATACAACTTCTAATCACTGCTCGCTTTGTGCAAGCATTAGGTTGCTGCTCAGCGGTGATGATAGCGCGCGCTATTGTTCGTGATGCCTACGCCCCTGAGCACAGCGCACGCGTCATCGCTCGTGCCAGTACATGGATTTCTGTAGCGCCTATTTTAGGGCCAATACTAGGCTCTTTCATGCAAGTTCACTTTGGTTGGCGCGCTGCGTTTGTGGTGTTGGGATTATTTTCAGCACTCGTTTTAATTGCTTGTATTGTGCGACTACCCGAAACCAATGAACATAAAAATCCGCAAGCCACAAACGTTCACGGATTGATAGAAAATTATCGACTCGTTTTGGGTTCGCGGGAATTTTGGATTCATGTACTGCCAGCCGCTTTATCGTATGGCTCAATTTTTATGTTCATCTCTGGTTCATCGTTCGTATTGATACGGATACTCGGCGTGCCTGTCGCCTGGTTTGGCGTGTGTTTTGGATTAGCCGTCTCAGGCTATATGACGGGTACATTAGTATGTCGCCGTTTATTAATGACGATCAGTGGCAAACAAGCGCTACGCATTGGTACAACGTGCTCACTCGCTGGTGGAATCTATTTTTTACTCGCGACTTTATTAGGCTGGTGGCACTGGAGTATGGTGGTACTTGCTATGTTCATTACCATGGTGGCTCACGGTATTAATTTTCCCGTAACGCAAGCCGGCGCGGTTGCACCTTTCCCAAAACAAGCCGGTACGGCCGCCGGTTTGATGGGCGCGATCATGATGGCCTTTGCATTTATGGTGGGTAGCATCGTCGGCGGCACACATAATGGAACGCTGTACCCGATGGCGATACTCTCGTGCGTCATTAGCATTTTAAGTTTTTCGTCCGTGCGACTACTTTCTCCCAAAATCGCCAACCCATGAAATCATCCAAGCCGCTAGTCGTGGCCATCATGGGACCTACTGCCTCGGGTAAAACTTCGGCTGCGCTGGCCATTGCTAAATCTATTCCTTGCGAAATTATCTCTGTTGATTCAGCACTGATTTATCGCGGTATGGATATAGGCACTGCCAAGCCTAGCGATGAAGAGCGTTCGCAAGTACCACATCATCTAATAGACATACTCGACCCTAGTCATTCATACTCAGTTAAACAATTTCGAGATGATGCGTCTCGACTCATTACAGATATCCAAGCGCGATATAAACTTCCTTTGCTGGTCGGTGGCACCATGTTGTATTTCAAAGCGCTGCGCGATGGACTGGATGATTTACCGTCCGCTGATCTTGCCTTGCGATCACAACTCGATATGGAAATTGCGCGGCATGGCACCGCTGCACTGCATGCACGTTTGCGTGAACTCGATCCAATCACTGCAGAACGTCTCAATCCAAATGACACACAGCGCGTGCAACGTGCCATGGAAATTATTCTGTTAAGTGGCCAACCGATGTCATCGCAATTGGACAAAGCAGATAAACCTGAACTACCCTTTGAATTGATGTCATTGGCGCTTGAACCTTCTGATCGTAAAGTACTCCACGACCGAATCGCCCAACGTTTCGACGCCATGCTGTCTGCTAAGCCTGGATTAATTGAAGAAACCGCTACGCTTAAGCAGCGTAGCGATCTTCATAGTGGACTCCCTTCCATCCGCTGCGTTGGCTACCGACAAGCGTGGGATTACCTGGATGGGAAAATTAATCGAGACAATCTGCGTGAAATGGGCATTGCCGCCACACGCCAACTCGCAAAGCGGCAGCTGACGTGGTTACGCAGCATGCCTGACCGCCACGTTATCGACTGCCTATCACCCAACCCGACTGAACAGATCCTGAGTCTAGTAACCGCCAAGCTCGGTTGACACGGTGTAGCTCGGAAGCGATAATCGCCGGCTTCGTGGTGATATAGCTCAGTTGGTTAGAGCACAGCACTCATAATGCTGGGGTCGGTGGTTCAAATCCACCTATCACCACCAAAATTCCTTAAGTAAAACAAGCACCTACAGCGATGTTGGTGCTTTTTTTACGCCCGAAAATAGCACACTTTTGTGTGTGCTACTTTTTGACATCAGATTGAGCTCTCTATTTCGACCGGAGGCAGTTTTTTTTCTGCCAAACGTTCAGGTCACTGCCGCATCTCATCCGGTTATTAGAGA
>JBEGSP010000205.1:0-6836 GCA_041179845.1 Pseudomonadota bacterium | reverse complement strand
CATCCGGTGTGTTGTCTAAGTCACTAAAAACATTCGTGCTATGTGCGCTAGCGTTCTTTTTGTGCACGCCATCAGTTCAGGCGGATGTTCTTAAACTTCATCGTCAAGGTGAGTATACATTTATCACTGGCGGCATTGGAGACGACGAGCAAGCTTTTTTAGAGGCTCAGGCGCCGAAATATCCGATACAACTGGTGCTGCGCAATAATGGTCAGCTGACCGATAGTAAAGAGATACTCGTTCGAGTAAAAAACGTCAGTGGCGAGTTGATGGTGGAAGCGAAAGCATTGGGCCCTTTTTTT
The DNA here is from genome assembly GCA_041179845.1 of Pseudomonadota bacterium. Lineage (GTDB taxonomy): Bacteria > Pseudomonadota > Gammaproteobacteria > Burkholderiales > Burkholderiaceae_D > Pernthalerella. The sequence goes on along the minus strand of JBEGSP010000205.1, from coordinate 6,534 downwards.
TACATCAATCCCCCGGCTAGTGGGCGATTTACGCTTGAGGCTCAATTAGGCGCACAGTCAATTGTGATGACTAAAGATTTGGTTGGCAGACGTTATCTGAACTTAGTGTTTGATTTCACAACTCCCTAAACATGGTCACATGGTGAATGATTCAGTTAATCGGTGGTGTATTCGGTTTATTTTTTTCGTAATTTTATTTCCGATCTCTGTGGGTCAGGCGATTACCACTGATTCCACTAGTAATGGCGGTATGTACGAAAAATATAAAGGTGATCAGCAGAAATTTCTTGATGATTTTGCAGGCGCACGACCGAACATCAATAAAGACGAATTGGTGCCGTTGATTTTTTCAACGTTACAACGACTGACGCGGTATCCGCTGCCAGATCAATACCCTACGGTTACTTATCTCCCATCAGATGAGCTAAGTAAGCTCGCCTGCGACTCCACATGTACAGTGCTGGGGCATTACCATGGCGGCTTAACCGTTTATCTCGATGATAAACTTAAGCCTGAAACAAATTTGTTTGATCGATCAGTGCTGCTGCATGAGATGGTGCATTATCTTCAGCAGTTAAATCTTCCAGAATCCAAGTCTGAGTTATCGATACATGAAAAATGTGTGCTTTGGTATACGCGTGAGCGAGAAGCGTATGCCGTTCAAGAAGCATTTTTAATCATGGTCGCCAGCCCGGTACGCGCGGGCTATTTTCCAGCGCGTGCTGATTGTTAGCATTGAATAGCTTTTGCATTAATCTTAAAATAAGAAATTGCTTAGCATTGATTTTTTAATCGATGCAAGCTTCAAACTTACTCATTGCGGAGAATAATAATGAAAAAAATAGGAATGATAGGTATCGGTTTGATGGGGCACGGTATCGCTAGCAACATAGTCAAACATGGCTATACGCTGACCGTCATGGAGCATGCTGGTAATCAGCCGCTGACTACGCTGCTAGCCCAGGGTGTAAAGACAGTGACAACACCGAAAGCACTGGGTGCAGAAGCAGACATTATTTTGTTGTGTGTGACTGGTGCGGCTCAAGTTGAAGCCGTGTTAACCGGGCCGGATGGATTGATTCAAGGCTTGAAATCTGGAACTATCGTCATTGATTGTTCGACTTCTATACCTTCGGCTACTCAAGAGTTAGCTAAACAGGTACAAAAGGCTGGTAGTGTGATGATTGATGCAGCGATGACTCGCACCCCTAAAGAAGCGGCAGAAGGGCGCTTGAATCTCTTAGTCGGTAGCGATAATAAAACTTTTGAAGAGATCAAACCCTTGTTAGCCTGTTTTGCAGAAAACATTAATCATGTGGGAGCTGTTGGTGCAGGCCATCAAATGAAACTGCTTCATAACTATGTCTCGTTAGGCACAGTGACGGTGATTGCTGAAGCTGCTGCATGCGCACGTAAATCCGGTATTGATCCTGCCGTTTTTGTGGATGTACTAGCCAAAGGCGGTGGCGGAGGAATGGCACTGGAGCGATTGAAACCGTATTTGCTCAACGATGGTGATACCTCGAATCTGAAATTCACCTTGTCTAACGCTCTCAAAGATCTGGGTTACTACACGACGTATGCGTCAGATACGCATGCCGACCATTTAGTGGCGTCGGCCATCATGAAAACTATTTCAATGGCGAGCGAAGAGGGGCATGCTGATGAGCACATGCCTCATATGGTGTCGTATATCGCTGCACGTAAATAAACCAGCTAAGTGATTTAGCCACGGCCAACATATGGCATGTTGGTCGCCATGATTGTCATAAACAATACATTGCTTTCTAAAGGCAGCTGCGCGATCTGTAGTACAGCTTGCGCCACATGATCGGCGTTCATGCGCGGCTCAACCTTGGTAGTGCCATCAGCCTGCAAAATACCATTCGCCATTTTCTGCGTCATCTCAGTCGCTGCATTGCCGATATCGATCTGGCTGCAAGCGATATTGTCGTTGCGATAGTCAAGCGCGATAGATTTAGTCAGCCCCGTAATCGCGTGTTTGGTAGCGGTATAAGGTAAAGACAGTGGGCGTGGTGCATGCGCTGATATCGATCCATTGTTGATGATACGACCACCCTTCGGAGATTGCTCTTTCATCATGCGGATAGCTTCTTGGGCGCACAAAAATGATCCGGTCAGATTGGTATCGACGACGCTGATCCAGTCTTCGTATTTAATATCTTCTGCCAACGTGGCAGTTGTAAAAGTACCCGCATTATTGAATAACACGTCTATCCGCTGAAACTTTGCCTTGAGCTTGGCGAACATGTCTTTCACACTTTCAGGTTTGCCCACATCGCAAGCAACTGCAAGACAGTTATCAGCTGTTCCACCAATTTCTTGTATCGCTTTTTCGAGCTTATCGATATTACGTCCAGAGAGCACAACCTGATAGCCAGCGCCTAACAATGCTTTCGCGGTTGCTTTTCCTATGCCTGTTCCAGCGCCTGTAATTAAGGCAACGCGTTTGGTGGATGTAGTCATACGTTTCTCTAGAGGTGAGTTAATTTTAATTGGTTTGGGATATGTCAGTATTCTTGCTCGAAATCAGTTTCATATCGACGACGGCGTCGGCGGTATTTGATATAGGCGATGGCGGCCAGCACTACGCCAATCACTAGCGATATCAACGAATTCGGCATATCTAATTTAGCTGCGAGTAAGAGCTCAATCAGCGAAAAAAGAATCAGTATAAATTGTGATACATAGTACCAAACAGTTTGCCATGGAATCATAAAGTCCTCCGCATCATCATTCAGTTAGTACCCTAGCTCGCAGAGTGAATTGCTTTACGAATCAATGCGAGCAAATCGTCGTATTCATCGACTGCTGTAAATTCAGGAAATTGAGCTTTGATGTTATCCGGTGCGTGGAACAAGAAACCTGCATCAGCCTCTTTTAGCATGGAGGTGTCATTGAAAGAATCACCTGCTGCAATCACACGATAGTTCAGTTTTTTAAACGCCATAACTGCTTCGCGTTTTTGGTCAGGAAGACGCAATTTGTAGTTAACGATTTTGTCGTTCTCTACAATCAGCGTATGACAAAGTAATGTGGGCATACCAAGCTGGCGCATGAAAGGCGCTGCAAATTGCTCGAAGGTGTCAGACAAAATCAGTACCTGTACTTCCGACCGCAGGGTATCCATAAAGGCGCGCGCACCGGGCAGTAGTTCTAATGTTCCAATGACTTTTTGAATTTCAGATAGTTTTAATCCATGCTGATCAAGAATCGCCAATCGGCTTTGCATGAGTTTGTCGTAGTCGGGTTCATCTCGCGTAGTGCGTCGTAATTCAGCAATGCCCGTTTTTTCTGCAACGGCAATCCAAATCTCTGGCGTAAGTACACCTTCCATGTCGAGAGTAACGAGTGCTTGTTTCACGATATATTTTCTTCGGTAGTTAAATTCGTATTTGCATGAATAGTTAAAAACGATGTGCGCTAATTAGCGCACTAACGTCTCTACATGGCCATCCACTGACAGACTTTGTCCGGTAATTGATGCACCAGCAGATGAACATAAAAAAACCACTGCCGCAGCAATATCATCGGCGCTAACCATTTTGCGTAGCGATACCCGTTGCAATACGCGTTCACGCATTTGATCGACGCTGACGCCTGCTGTGCTTGCGCTAGCGGACAACACGCGATCTTGTCGCGGCCCTTCGACGATGCCAGGCAAGACGGCATTCACACGGATTCCGTGTGGTCCAAGTTCAGTAGCCCAGGTTTCGGTGAGGCCAATCACGCCATATTTTGTAGCCGAGTAGGGTGAGCGCTGAGGAAAGCCTAACCGGCTAGCGACCGAGCCTATATTGATAATGCTACCGCCGCGTTGCTGTTTCATGGCGGGTACGGCACCTCGGGTGCATAAGAACGTGCCGGTTAAATTTACGTCCATACAATGCGCCCAATCGGCGAGCGTAATATTTTCTATGGCGGCTGTAGGTCCGGCAATACCTGCGTTATTGACGAGTATGTCGAGTCCACCCCAGGCGGTGTCGATCTCAGCAAACATTTTTAGGACGTCTGCTTCACGCGTTATGTCGGTCACGCTAGTAAGAATGGCTGGCAGCTCTGCTTTGGCATCGGATAGCGCTTCGATTTTCGTACCGCAGATGATGACTTTAGCGCCCTGAGCAACCAGTGCTTGCGTAATAGCCAGGCCGATACCAGAAGCGCCTCCTGTAACTAGCGCGCGTTGTCCTTGTAAGCTTAGTGAAATAGGTGCAGTCATTAGTTGATCTCAGCGTTTTATGTAGTTTTAATCCGGCATGGCTAGTGACAGTTAGCATGCGGTGTGAGAGTTCATGCGTACTATACCAGCGCATGGTATTGAGTCGGCATATCTTGCTCTATTAATAATTTTTTACGTTGAGTTGGGGGCTGTGTAGCTAGCTAATTTAGCTAGCTAATTCGATTTGCTTAACTATCGCACCCGCACTCGTTTACCTGCCATTTTTGTACTTGCCTCGGCGAGTGACTTGTCGAACAAGGCAATGTAGTTGCTGTGATCACCGCCGAGGATAGAATTTCCCACAACTTCACCTTCGCGATTGACGAATAAAACGGTGGGAGTCATCTGCACGTTATAACGTTCTGCGAGCTCGGTTTCAGTTAAGCGCTGTCCATCAAAAAGAGTCACTCGGTTTTGCCCAGTGACTGAAATTTCACGAATAATCGGTTGGTTACTACCTGCGCGCTGTTTGAGTAAGGGTAAAAAATAATCGTAGCGCACGATACGGCAATAGCTGCAGTTAGGCAGAGTGAAGAACAGCACAATCGGTTTGTTATCTGTGCCAGCCAGTTGGGCATCGAGTTGCAGGTTTTCAGCTTTGGGTAGCTCGGCGGCTGTTGCAATCACCAATGACGAAACGAAGCAGAGGAAAAAGCCCAGCAAAAAATGATTACGGTGGAGATTCACATCGATCCTTTATTTAGCAGGGCCCAGATCGGGCAATTAAGGCTGGGGGTCAATTACATGGTGACATTTTAAACGTTAGTTAACTGCTACCATTTACGAATCCTACGCTATCTTTAGCTTAGCAGTCGCCGTCAAGTCTGCACATGGAGTAAGCTCGAGTCGCAAGCACTCAACGAACCGCGATACTATCCTCACTATGTCAAAAAGCCCTTCACTCATAGATAAAGGACTCGCCTTTTGCGCTGGCAAATTTGGTGGCGCACAGCCCTCGGGTGATGCGGGAGCCTATTGCGTGCCTGATCGCACAGAGTTGATTCGAATTTTGCAGGAAGAGGGTGGTGAGTCGGATCCCTTTTTGACCCTAGCTGCAGTACTGCGCCAAACCCTACAACTGACTAGTACCAGCGATGAAGAAATCGCTCAAGTGTTTGGGTCTGAAGTCAGCATGGTGGTGGCGGAGCTGACAGAAAATGCTAAGTTTTCACTGGCAACCCGAAAAGCTCTGCGCATCTTAGTTATGCCGTCTTTGTCGCGCAAGGCAAAGTTGGTGGTATTGGCAGAGATTATAGAAACGGTTCGGCAAATCAGTAGCAAGACGGCACCAAAGAGTTGGTCCTTACAACACAAGCAGGATTATTTTGTGTGGGCTGAAAAAGCTGTGGCAGCGATGGGTAACGTTAACCCAACATTACTGGCTGTATTCGCAGCTGAAATTGAAAATTCTAAGCTCACTGTTTCATCACGAACCGGTTCGGCTAAAGTCGCGACGTAGATCGTTTGTTATATCAGGAAGCGATCCGAGTGAGCTCACTTAAAGTACCTAAAAAATATCACCACCTTGTGTATGGCGTTATTCAGTCAGGCATCACTTGTGCCGTTGCGTCAGGTATATCAAGTTATGGCGCGGTAGCCTTAGAGCAGTATCTAGAGTACTGGTTTAGGTCGTGGATTGTCTCGTGGATACTTATGTTGCCCGTCGTCGTACTAGCGTCTCCGTACATCCGTAAGCTAGCAAATAAATTCACACACAATGACTAATTTGTAATTTGCACTGCAACCGTAGAAAAGTAAGTAATCCGATTGCAATTCTTATCTTTTTTTTCTCAGGAATTTCGCAGAAAAAAGACAACAACAGAATTATGATTTTTTTGCGAAAGATAGGATTAGAACATCAATTTTTTTTGTGATATGTAAGATTACAAGAAAAATATTTATCGAGAATAAATCATGATTTACGCAGCTGTCATTATTTTAGAATTAATTATCGACTGGGTAAGCTATATTCAACCGATAGAAGACCTTAACATCACCGCTTGGAATCCACAGGTCGCGTTGCACTTAGTATTTCTTCTTAGTTCCAAGGCTAATTTTTTCCCCATAGTTATTGCCGGGATCGCCGGCAATTTCATAATACGATCCGACGATGTTCTTTCAATAAGCAATATTGATGTTCTTTTAACAGTCATCACATATTACTGCGGAATGCTGTTTTTCCGAAAATTTCTAAGTACTCTCCGCATATTTAAAGAAAGTACAGAATTTTTAAAATTTATATTATTCAGCGTAGCTATCGCATCAATTCGTGGAATCACTTCAACGAGTTTGTA
>JBEGSP010000204.1:0-2757 GCA_041179845.1 Pseudomonadota bacterium | reverse complement strand
ATCTACTGCTAAAAAATTATCATTAGGTGAGATTGAAATGGCTGATTGGCGAGCTGATAGTTTCATTTACAACTTACCAGAACGTGAAGATAACTAACCCTAACTCGGAGATTAATGATGCGTGTTTTTTTATTCAGTGTGGTGCTATCTCTCTGCAGTTTGTCTGCGCAAGCAGCGTTGAGTATTTTGGTTGAGACGCGTGATGGCATTTTGTACATTGACAAAGAAGCGGCCGAAAAAAATGGAAACATACTGCGCGTTATGAGTACCCAAGATTTTCATAAACCTCAAACATTGAACGGGCATGAGTACCTCAGTGCCAAAGCGTGGTATGACGTCGATTGTGATGGAAAGAAAATTCGTCAGGTGAGTTTAGAGATTTTTCCGGAAAACATGGCTATGGGCCCTACAGTGCATAAAGAGTCTGAAGCTCAAGCCTGGGCTGCCGCAGATCAGAATCGCAGACATGAGGCTATATGGAAAGGCATGTGTTCTCTACGCTGATCAAAATCAAATTGAGCGGTAGTTTGTGCTTTATTCAATCGATTAAACGTAAGGCTTATGTGTTCTGCTGAGTGGGTGTGTGAGTTCCATCGATAGTCGCCTCAATGGGCGGTATTCAGCCAAAATAAACTTAATAAAAATCGTGAACTACTGGATCGATGAAACTATCAATTAAACACATGCTCTGAACGCAGGTCCGCGAGCGATTGGCCATGCCGATCAGCAAGCAGCCTGTGGACCATCCACCAGTAATTGATAAGAGGAAAATCATGAAAACCTGCCTGATCCTTATGGCGTTCCTGTCGCTTGCGGCTTGCAGCCATTTACCCGCAAATTCGTCCGCACAATCCAGTGCGGTTGTGCATCCCGACGTCTTTCATTCCTACATTGATTGATGTTTTTAAACTAAGTATCCGACCACCGGGTGGCGCGCTCACGCGTTCGTCCGGTCGGTCATCGACTTTTATTTACGGATTACAAAAGTTCTTCAGGTAAAAAGTTCTTCAGGTAAAATCTGAACGGTCGTGCTTAAAAAGAAGACTGAACGGAGACTGCATGGATCTGAACTACGCGCCAGATGATTTGGCTTTTCGCGACACGGTACGTTCGTGGATAGCAGCTAATCTTCCCAAAGACTTGCAGCATAAGGTCTTGAATCACAAACGTTTACAGCGCGAAGACTATGCGCGCTGGCACAAAATTGTTTACCAGCAGGGTTGGGTTGCTCCCGCTTGGCCAGTGGAGCATGGTGGCACGGGCTGGACCAAAGTTCAGCAGCATATTTGGGAAGAAGAGTGCGCACGCGCTGGCTCGCCGCCGATTCTTGCTTTCGGCGTGAATATGGTCGGACCGGTGATCATTGCCTTTGGTAACGAAGCGCAGAAGCAGCATTATCTGCCGCGCATTCTTGCGTGCGATGACTGGTGGTGCCAAGGGTACTCAGAACCAGGCTCGGGATCGGATCTGGCTTCGCTCAAAACTCGCGCAGAAAACAAAGGTGATCACTACATCGTCAATGGCCAAAAAACGTGGACTACGTTAGCCCAGTATGCGGACATGATGTTTTGTTTAGTCAGAACCGATACTGGCGTGCGCAAGCAAGAAGGTATTTCGTTTCTGCTGATTGACATGAAGACGCCGGGTATCACCGTGCGCCCCATTATTACCCTCGACGAAGATCATGAAGTGAATGAAGTCTTCTTCGACAATGTGCGTGTACCTGCACACAATCTCGTCGGCGAAGAAAATCGCGGCTGGACCTATGCAAAATATTTACTGGGTCATGAACGCACCAACATCGCTGCAGTTGGACGCTCTAAACGTGAACTGATGTTCATTAAGCGACTCGCAACGCGTATGCAAAAAAATGGACAGCCATTGCTACACGATCCTGTCTACGCACACAAAGTAGCGGCCCTAGAGATGGACTTGATGGCATTAGAAGTCACTGTTCTGCGGGTGATTTATCAAGAGGCTAAGCAGCGCGCTCCCGGCCCTGAAGCATCTATGCTAAAAATCAAAGGCACTGAGATACAGCAACGCCTGACTGAGCTAATGGTCGAAGCGGCTGGCCCAATGAGTTTGCCATTTGATCCAACGTATCTTGAAGGTGAGTCTGATCACAGCATTGCAGCGGACGATGACGCAGCCCCGTTGCTGCCGTATTACTTCAACTATCGAAAAACATCGATCTATGGTGGTTCGAACGAAATTCAGCGCAATATCATCACCCAGATGATTCTGGGTTTGTAGAACGTCCATTCAAGGAGATAGCTTTGGACTTTGACTTGTCGCCTGAGCAGCAGCAGCTTTTCGATGCGATTACGCGCTGGGCAGAAAAAGATTACGGGTTTGAGACACGTAAAAAAATTATTCACTCAGAGAGTGGCCATTCAGATGCGGCGTGGCATGCACTCGCCGAATTAGGTGTGCTGGCATTGCCTGTACCTGCTGACTATGATGGGTTTGATGGAACAGCGATTGATCAGATGGTAGTGATGCAGGCACTCGGTCGAGCATTAGTAATTGAACCGGTGTTTGCTACGTTGTTGGGTGTTGAGTTTTTAAAACTCGCCACTGGCCATGGTGAATTGCTAGCGAAAGTAGCCGCTGGTGAAATCAAACTAGCATGTGCTTTAAGCGAACGGCAGTCTCGCCATGAGTTACACAATATTAGCTTGAGCGCGACTCGCAAAGGTGATGGTTGGTTGTTGGATGGTGAAAAGGTGAATGTGCTGCACGCAGCTCAAGCCG
>JBEGSP010000203.1:0-7484 GCA_041179845.1 Pseudomonadota bacterium | reverse complement strand
CGCCTTTAAGAATATAGGAACAAAGCGCAGGTGAGAGTAACAAGGACACCACCAGTGACACTGCCAGAGCGATGGCAATCGTGAGGGCGAGGGGTGCGAACATTTTTCCTTCCATGCCGGTTAAGGTCATGAGTGGAAGGAAAACAAGAATGATGATGGAGATGCCGTAGATCGTGGGTTTAGCCACATCCAGAGTGGCTTTCAGTACAACATTTAGCCGTTCATTTTTTTCAGCATGCCCTAGTTGATGAAATACATTTTCGACCACCACCACCGTGGCATCCACCATCAGACCAATGGCAATAGCCAACCCTCCTAGTGACATGAGATTCGCCGATAAACCGATGCGGTTCATGATCATGAAGGTGATTAAGGGGGTGATGATTAGGGTCGCAATCACTACCAAACTTGATCGTATGTCTCCTAAAAAGATGAGGAGCACAATCACCACCAATATCACACCTTCTATCAGTACCTTGCCAACCATCCAGAGTGAGGCATCAACTAATTCAGTGCGATCATAAAAAGGAACGATCTGCAGACCATTCGGCAACATGCCTTTACTGTTGATCTCATTGACCTTAGTTTTGAGTCTACCGACAATTTCTTTAGCATTACCGCCGCGTAGCATCATCACAACAGCGCCAGCAGATTCTGTATCGCCGTTGGTAATTAACGCACCTTGTCGTAAGGCCGAGCCTATTTTTACTTCGGCCACGTCGCGTACAAAAACAGGAATTCCACGTTCTTCTTGTAAGACGATATTGCCGATGTCGTCGACAGATTTTGTCAGACCCAGACCACGAATCAAATACTGTTCAGGTCCCAGAGGCAAAATACCACCGCCTGAATTTGCATTGTTTTTTGCCAGGGCTGTGCGTACTTCTTCAAGCGACAAATGATAGTGGCGTAAGCGATCAGGATTAACCAGTACTTGATATTGTTTTTCTAAACCGCCAAAGGAATTAATTTCTGCAATACCTGGAATCGATCGCAGCATGGGACGCACCACCCAGTCTTGCACCGAGCGTCGTTCCATTAATTCAGCGTCAGTTAATTTTCGTGTGCCGTCGTCTTTTCTTTGTAAGGTGTACTGATAAACCTCACCCAAGCCAGTGCTGACTGGGCCAAGTATGGGCGTAATGCCTTCGGGTAATCGGGTAGTCGCTTCCATCAACCTTTCCATGACTAACTGCCGAGCAAAGTACACATCGGTAGAGTCAGTAAAAACGAGGGTGATGATGGACAATCCGCTGCGATTTAACGATCGCATTTCAGTTAGGCCAGGTAAGCCTGTCATACCTATTTCTAGTGGAACGGTCACAAAACGTTCTACTTCTTCCGGAGAACGACCCGGCGCTTCAGTGGCTATCTGAACTTGGACATTGGTGACATCAGGAAAAGCATCGACCGATAGTTTGAGTGTGGAACGTATGCCAAAACCGACTAAGGCAAGCGCAATAACTAACATAATCAGGCGCGCCTTGAGCGCCTCACGGATCAGACTGGAAACCATGCTTACTCCAGTTCTGCGCGCTTGCGCTGGCTATTCAGATGAAAGCTTCCATCAACAACGATAGACGTTCCTTCGCTGATTCCTTTTCTTACCGGCCGAAGTTCTCCTGCAGCGGGGTCGAGCTCAACTTCAGTCAGTCGGAAATGGTTTTTTTCAATTTGCACAAACACATAATCTTTGTCATTTTCTCGCACAACCGCTGAGCCTGGCACGGCAAGCTGTTTGCGTAAACCACCACTCAAATGCAAGGTGGCGAGCATTTGTGGCTTGAGTTCAAATTTAGGATTTTCTACGGAAGTACGAATCGGAACAGTACGAGTATCTTGTTGTACTGTGTCGCTCACGAATACGATTCGCCCTTTAAGTTTTTGCTTACCTATCGCAGCCACTTCCACTTCGACGAGTTGATTCAGATGGACGGAATTGGCATCTTGTTCTGGCAGCGCACCGACGACCCACACGTTGGATAAATCGGCCACGGTAAATAAAGGATCGCCCGGTTGTGCCACTTGCCCCTGACTGACTTTTCGCTCTACCACGATGCCAGTTCTGTTGGCTGTGATGGCGACTTCAGAAGCCAGAGCGCCTGTTTCACGCAGTCGTTCTATTAACGATTCAGACAATCCGATCAAACGTAACTGGTCTGTCGCTGCGCGTAACTCTGCACGCGCAACAGAAAGTTCTACTTCGCGGCGCTGTAATTCGGCGTGGCCAATCACATCAGCAGTAACCAACTGCTGTGCACGTTCAACGGATCGTTCGGCGAGTTTGGTGGCCGAGAGCGCGCGTAAAAAACCGAGCTGAGCATTGCTCAATTCGGGACTCGCAAGTTTGGCGAGTGGTTGCCCAGCTTTCACACGATCACCCACTTCGGCCATGACTTGAGTGACACGTCCAGTAATAGAGGAGCCTATGCGCGTGGTGCGTTGTTCATTGGCTTCGATGCGGCCAGAGACTTTTTGCACGACGGCGAGCTCGACTACTTGTGCCGGTTCGATGACAAATTGTTTAGCCATTTCTTCCTTCAGAACGACATCTAAAGGATTGAGCTTTGCTACCGTTTGTTCTGCAGGTTTAGTTTTGGGCGCGTCATTTTTTCCGCATCCGTAGCTAACTAGCAAGACAGCGCACAGCAAAAGGGTCGTTTTAGGAAGATGGCAGCGTTTCATGATGTCCGTTGGTAACGAAAAGAATAGGTTTCAACTAAGGGTAGTAATTCGATAGTAATTCGGTAGTAATTACAGATCACTGATCAAGGGATAGAGGGTCGTGAAGTAGCATGTTTGCCCGCCAGCGAATCTAAATCGATTAACGAGGCTTGAAGCTGATAGCGAGCCAACAGTAAATCCTGACGCACGGCGCGTAACACACGTTCTGCATCAAGCACTTCGAGAATGCCACGCTCGCCGAATCGATAAGCAGCTTGAGCTACTCGCAAAGCTGCTTCGGCATCGCGCATAGCGCCTTCCGATAATGCTTTGATTCGTATTTGCGCGATCTCTATCGATTTCCAGGAAAGTTCCAGTTGCTGCAAAAGCTCAGCACGACGACCCTCGAGTCGGGTCAGAGTACGTTCGCGTTCGGCTATGGCTTCAGCACGAGGACCACGCTTTTGATCGAGTAGCGGTATTTGTACACTTAGTCCAACCATGTTTTGCCGAACATCAGGTTGGTTGACTTGCGCAAGTTTGATGTCGACACCAGGCCAGCGACTCGCTTCAGCTTCGTTGATGCGCGCTTTGTTTCTATCCAGTTCGGAGGCAAGAACACGTAGCTCAGGATTTTCTCTTAGCGCGGTTTCCCTTAGATTAGCTAATTGCGGGAGTTCATGGGCATCACCGAGCTGCCCATCCAGTTCCCAACGGGCGGGTAGTTGACCTCCCGCCAGACGATTAAGTGAAATGGCTGCCTGCGCAATTTGTAGTTGTGCTGTTTGCTTTTTCTGGCGTGCGTTAACGATTTCTGCATCTGATTTAATCAGTTCATATCGACCAGCTTCTCCAGTTTCGACACGCAGACGTACACGTTCACGGATTTGTTCGAGTAACTCAAGAGCATCACTTGCAGCAAGTGCCTCTTCACGCCGTAAAAGATATTCATAAGCACGAAGTTTGACTTGAGCGATTAACTCATTGCGGATTTGTCCAAGTGCTTCGACGCTGGTGTTTTCTGCATACAACGCGCTGTCGACTCGTGCGCTACGTAGCGCTGGGTTTTCAATAAGTTGAGAGATGCCTACAGCGGTAACCGTACCTGCTTGAGAAGCAGTATGGGCCGCGCTGTTCCGTCCCGAATCAAATTCAACCCGCGGGTTGGGCAGAGCACTCGACGTGATTACAGCAGCACGCGCGATATCGAGTGAGCGTAAGCCTGTTTGTAATGAGGCATTGTGTTTCAGTGCAAACGTTACTAAGTCTTCTACGCTCAGTTGTGCAGCCGGTGACGTATCGACCGGTGCTTGTTGAGCATAACTAGGGGGACATAGGCCGAGTCCTAGAGCTAGAGCACACGCCGCACTGAGTTGCTGTAGGCGGCTTTGTCTGGCCCATAACGGAAGCGCTGAAGTAATTGTTAATTGGATAATTTTGATTCGGTGAACCATAGTTGCGGATTAATTGTCAGTTATCTGTCAGGAATTGGACGGGATTATGTCAGAAAATAAAAAGAACCGCTGACGGGGCCGAGGCTAAACGACGAAATGATCGATTAATAGTTAATTGATAATTAATTATTCAGACGAATATCAAGAGCATAGCGTGAGTCTAACTATCTTGAATGCACAATTAAGCCTTGCCATATAAAAAAAACCCGCGAGGTTGTCGCGGGTTTAAGGTGATGCAGGTAAATTAGGTCAATTCAGCGCAGTGATTAGTAATTGTGCTGATAGTGCAGACGCCAGCTCTTGCGCTCTTCGTAGTAGTCATCGGCTTTAGACTGGCTGTAACGAAGACCGATGGTGTTGCTCTTATCTAAGTCAAAAAGCAGCATGCCGTGCAGTCGAACGCTTTCGTAAGTGTACGATCTAGAAAAAGCTTTTTGGTACGCATTGTTATCTAAAGCATTACGGTAACGCAGGCCTGTATCGAATGCGAGATTGTCCATTAGTTGAAATTTCACACCGCCTTCAACAGCAAAGTGAGTGAAATGATTGGCGTCTTTACCAATCTTCTCGCCTAAACGAAACGCAGCGTAAGGGCTGACGGTGTCGGTGAGTTTGTAGGATTTTTTGATTTTAACTTCGACATTGTTGCTGATGGTTTGAGTACCACTGTCATCTTTTTGGCTGACACCCGCTTTGATGGAGTATTCCATTTTGTTGGGGGCTTTTACGCCAACGGTAATGTTTGCATTGATGTAATCACGCGCAATATCATTGCCGTCACTGTTGGTGTGCTTTGCGTCTTTTTCCGAGCTAGCATCGAACGCGACAAAAGGCTTGTAGTCGCCCTCGGCATGTGCCGCAAAACTGGCTAACAGAATCGCGCTGGTTATCACTAGTTTTTTCATAAGTCTCTCCGCCTGTACATTTTTTGCTGTAGGGCTAAGTATAGGTGAAAGCCACAAGACATTTAACTCTTCACATCATGTTAAAAGTGTAAATGTGGCGAATTTGCAGAGATTAAAAAAAGAGAGAAGCGACATAGAACAAGCAGATCACGAGTGTATAAATAAATAATTAAAAAAATAGTAATTACTTAAATTATTTCTTGCCCCAGTAGGCGATATTGGCGGCCAACACTTCAGCGGCAGTGACGATTCGTGTGGGAGGCAAGACATTGGGGTAGACCCGACTTCCAGGAGATTTAGCCAAGATGGTTGTGGTGATGGGATTGGGTGTTCCGTAACTTTTTACAACCGTAGCGGTTGTGCTCTGAAAGTAGCGCTCGGTGCTAGTGGATGTGGGGCGGGGCAAATCAGCAGCTTTGGGCGCGCCCATTACTGCCTTCAGTGCTATCACGGGTGTAACGGCAGTGCCTTGAAGCGTTGCCATCTTACTAAAGCCACTTAAGTCGTCATAACCCATCGACACCAATTTTTTCGCGGCGTTGGCCTGCATGGCCAATCCTTCTGAAGTGGTGCCAGATGGCAGGTCATTCAGTTGATCGATTGAATTCGGCAGCTTGGACAAAATAGATAATGCACGCAACGAAGAAATCGATGAATCTTTAAATAGCGATTTGTCGACGCCCACCATGCTGAGCATGAGGTCAGCCTTAGGCTCAATCAGATTTTTTGCTTCAATCGCTGTGTACGCGCGCGGAAAATTTTTCAGCGATGTAATGCCAAGACTGGTCAGTGCTGAATAAGCGTCTTTATATTCTGTGTACCTGTCGCCAGAAATTTTCCCTGGGTTCGCTGGATCTTCAACCAGTTTAAAAGCTTGATAGGCAGTGGTACCGGTTGGGAAGGAAGTGAGGTCATAAATACCTGCTTGCGCCAACGTGGATGCCAAAATCCCATTCGATTTATTTTGCATCGTCTGGTCGATAGCACCCAATACCGAGGTGCCGCGTGGGAAGCGTGAAAGGCTGGTGACTCCTAAATCTTTGAGTGTTTGTGTGCCCGACAGAGTTCGGGTCAATAGATCTTGCGATAGCACCAAAGTGCCAGGGGTTTTTGGATTTTTATCTTCCACCCGTTTGGTCACCATGCGATAGGCATCAGTCCACGACACACCATCGGGAAAGCCCTTTGGGGTGAGGTCTTGTTCGCTCGCGTCGCTCACGCCGGCACTGATCAAGGCGGCCGTGAGGTCGGACCTGATCTTAGCGATGTTGGGCAAGGTATTGCTCGCGGCAACCTTGGCGGTGCTGGAATTCGATACGCTGGTAACCATAATATTTGCCGCCCATGGATGGACGAACCCTTTTGTGTCAGCGGTACTGCAAGATACGTACCATCGAACTAAGGGCTGGGTCAGCGGGGTTGCTGCAGCACTATGGGCAGAGACTGGCCCGTAAAGCGGCAAGATTTTGCCGCTTTGTATGTGCAGTCGTGTGCGGGGTGTCGAACTATCGTCGCATCGGAGTCGGGGTGCTTACGTGACTATCCTTCAGTCACGCGCTGCTTTAAGTGATCTAAAGCCTCTTGCACTTGATCGACGAGCACTAAACAGTGATCACCAGGTTTGAGCATAGCTAGCCCGCGATCAATCGCAATAAACTCGCCACGCAATTCTTCTACGTGAGTAGCGCGCTGAGCACCTTCCAGACCTTGGCGCAGCAAAGCGATCACTTCGCCATCTTCGCGGCCACGTTGGCAGGCATCTTCAAACAAGATGATGTTATCAAACGCATCGCCTAAAACACGGGTGAGTTCACGTAAATCTTCATCACGTCTATCACCGGCACCGCTGATGACTACGGTGCGTTTGGTAGTTTCTACCGAAGGCAGCGCATCAAATGCCACGACCAATGCGCGCATAGCGTGCGGGTTATGACCGTAGTCAGCGACGATGGTGGCGTCGCGATAGGTCATCACATTAAATCGTCCGGGAGCGTTAGCACTATCGTTATGAAAACTACAGATACCTTCGACGATCGATGGCCACGGCATATCGAGTGCCCAGCAAGCGCCGACACCAGCTAATGTATTTTCAATCTGAAAGCTGAGTAATCCACCCGCTGTTAATGGCACATCGCTGAGTGACATTCGTTGTTGCAATGAACCTTCGGTAGCGACGACATGACCATCTTCAATAAACACCACGCGATGGCCACGCGCACGATGCGTGACGATGAGTGGATGCTGCGCACTTTGAGCAAAGAAAATAATTTTGCCCGCACAATGCGGTGCCATAGCAGCGACTAACGGATCCGCTGCATTCAGCACGGCATAGCCATTGGGTGCTACGTTTTGAACGATGATTTGTTTTACGCGTGATACGTCCTCGGGCGTGTGAATATGATTCATGCCCAGATGATCACCTTCACCAATATTGGTGACGACAGCAACAGCACATTTATCA
>JBEGSP010000202.1:0-8772 GCA_041179845.1 Pseudomonadota bacterium | reverse complement strand
GGATTAGTTTGTTAATCTTGAGTGCTCTGCGCTATCGCGATGTCATGCTTCACCTCGCACGCACGACTCTGCCGATTGGATTGCTGATACCGCTAACATGGCTATTGGCTCATCGTGCATTGATGCCTGGCAGTGCAGAAGTCACCGATGCCTGGTTAAACACCAATTTGCATATGCTGAGTTGGCCTCGATTGTCTACGTTAGGCTTTCTCTCCAAAACGTTAGTTTGGTACACCTGGCCTGCGTGGCCGATTGCGGCTTGGACAGTTTGGGCGTGGCGTTCGCAAGCAACGCTGCATGTATTGCTAACCACGTCGGGTATCGTTGCACTATTACTGTTAAATCTGTTCACTAGCTCGCCGAAAGATCATGAATTACTTTCGTTGTTACCACCACTGGCGATTTTGGCGACCTTTGGATTACCCACACTAAAACGTGGTGCAATCAATGCCATTGATTGGTTCTCAGTGATGACATTGACAGCCATTGCCTCATTCATTTGGTTAGGATGGATTGCTAAGCAAACCGGTTGGCCAGAAAAAATAGCAAAAAATGCGTTCAAAGTCGCACCAGGATTTGAACCCGAATTTAATTTTTTAGCCACACTCGTTGCACTAGCCACTACTGTTGGATGGGTGCTGCTATTACGCTGGCGTTTGGGACGTCAGCCTTCCGTATTGTGGCGCGCTGTGGTGCTATCTACCGGTGGACTGGTTCTGTGCTGGGTACTTCTAATGACGCTCTGGTTACCGTGGTTGAACTACGCACAAAGCTACGTTAGCGTTGCGGCAGAAATTGAAACTCATCTACCAGCAAACTATCGTTGCGTTGATACCGATGGTGTCGGCCCTGCACAGCGAGCTTCGTTTGGCTATTTAGGCCAAGTGAATTTCAGCCGCGGCTCGACAAATTCGAATTGTGAATTACTACTCGTACAAGACGATGGATTACGTCGTCGCGGTGGCTCATTGAAAAAAATCGAAGGTGATGTAACGCTGCTATGGCAAGGTCGTCGTCCCTCTGACCGCCACGAATTTTTCCGTCTCTACAAGCGCAACTCTCCATGAATCTCGCGGCCAGCCCGCATAACTCGTCGCTGACTTCTCGCGTTGCGCGACTTGCATGGCCAATATTAATCGGTCAACTAGCCGTCGTTGGTAACGGTGTGATTGACACCGCCATGACAGCACGCTACTCGGCAGTCGACTTAGCCATACTCGGCCTAGGTGCGTCTGTTTACATTAGTATATTCGTTGGCCTATCAGGTGTTTTGCAGGCACTGTCACCTACCATCGCACAACTATACGGCGCGAAAAAATTTGATGCGATTGGCGCCGAAGTCCGACAAGGCATGTGGCTGGCCATTTTTCTGTCCATCGTCGGAGCGTGCCTATTAAGCTTTCCTCATGCACTGATCGCTATCGCTCACGCTCCACCCGAGATGACAGACAAAGTGGAACGCTATCTGCAAATACTGTCACTCGCATTACCTGCAACGCTGGGCTTTAGAGTATATGCGTCATTAAATACAGCTTTATCACGACCGCGCAATGTGATGCTGTTGCAAATCGCCGGTTTGGGATTAAAAATTCCACTCAACGCGCTATTTATTTTCGGTGGTTTAGGTTTGCCCGCATTCGGTAGTCCGGGCTGCGCAATAGCGACTGCCGTCAGTGCTTGGATAATTGTATTAATCAGTTGGCTGATCCTGCGCAAGGATTCTTTTTTTAATCAATTTCACATTTTTGGCCACGGAATTGATCGACCGCGATGGAAAGCTCAGTCAGCGTTACTCAAGCTCGGCTTACCTATGGGCCTGTCATATTTGATTGAAGTGACTGCCTTCACCTTCATGGCCTTGTTCATCGCTCGATTAGGTAGCGACGCACTAGCTGCCCATCAAGTTACCGCTAACTTCGGTACGGTGCTCTACATGCTTCCGCTCTCGATAGCGAATGCAACAACTACCTTGGTGGCACAAGAAATTGGTGCGGGACGCTTACTCTCAGCTCGGCACACAGGCCGCGCAGGGATACGATTGGGAGTCACTCTTTCAGTCAGCGTAGGCATCGTTGTTTGGCTTGCGCGCTCTTATATCATTGGGCTGTACACACCGGATGTCAGTGTTGCAGAAGCTGCGATGCCATTGTTTTTTTTCATCGCGTTCTACCAACTATTCGATGCGATTCAAGTCGGTACAGCATTCGTTTTGCGAGCATACAAAGTTGCCACGATACCTACGCTAATGTATGCAGTCGCATTGTGGGGCATGGGTCTGGGTGGTGGTTATGTGATCGGATTTAATACCACCGGTATGACTCCTAATTTTTTACTGGGCGCTGCCGGTTTTTGGTTGGGTAATAGCCTTAGCCTTGCGC
This sequence comes from Pseudomonadota bacterium, assembly GCA_041179845.1. Classification (GTDB taxonomy): domain Bacteria; phylum Pseudomonadota; class Gammaproteobacteria; order Burkholderiales; family Burkholderiaceae_D; genus Pernthalerella. The sequence goes on along the minus strand of JBEGSP010000202.1, from coordinate 6,394 downwards.
TAGTAGGACTCGCATTAGCTTGGTATCTACGGCGCGTACAGCGCATTATCGAACGCGAACACGCATCCGTACTGTAAAGCGACTAATCATCCACTGAATTAGTCTGCGCCTGATTAATGCTACTCAGGATGCGGATCGGGCACAGGCTCATCTTGCGGGACAGGATGTGGAATATCTTCGTGAAAAGGTTGATCTTCAGGTGTAGGTACAGGCTCACGGTGCGCAATTAGTCTGTTCATGATCATCAACTCCTTAACGTAGTCTGGGTTCGCCGCGTCGGTTCGCGCGTCGTTCAGTGGGATGCGAAAAAGCACGAAACTCCATCGTAATAACGCCTAATGCACCGGGTGGCCCCGCCACAAAATCAAATTCTTTTTTTACGGGGAACAAAACGTTATCGAGTAAAACGATATCAGTGCGGCAGGTAGGATTAGGATTAGAAAGATGCGTTCGCATCTCATGCCAAATATCGGGCGTAATCCAACCTTCTAGATAAATTTGATTCGGATAGACCGAGTGATCTGCATCAAGATAGGCTTTCTGTCCGTCACGCAAAGTCAGATAGGCGGGCGCTTCGTCAGCAATGACTAAATTAATCCAGCCTTCACCAATGGCATGCGATATTTCTTCGTGAGGTCCCGCGCACGAGAGTGACATGGACCACTTGCATGAAAGATCGAGTCGCTTCTCTATACAACCTTGACCTAGCAAACGCGAACCATCCGTCACCGTAAATTGAGTTCCGGTGACTCGAGCCGATAAAGTTGGCTCCATCGCACGAATTTCTTCTAAGTTTTCGTGCAAATTCCAAAATAACCATTTGCAACGCTCGGCATCCGACATATCGACCAGCTCTGCAACAGGCCGTTCGCCGCTGTAGCGCAACGCATGCATCAACTCACGGCGTACTTTTTCCTGCGGACCACATTCGAAAATCGTTGGAACAGGCTCAATGTCCTGTCGCGCTTCGCTCTGCATGATGACTCCTGGTCGAACAAGTCAGAAAAGTTTTTGTGATGACGATAGATCAAAACAACTTTTCAATTGGACTTGGTGGAAGAGGATTAAATCCCCAATGCGACACAAAGACAAGCCATGCAGGCAATAAAGCGATAGGTAAATTTTGCGATTTACAGACTAAGCATGATGTTTTTCGAAATCACGCAGATAGTTGACTAATGCGATTACGCCATCGATAGGCATCGCATTATAAAGAGAGGCACGCATACCACCGACACTACGGTGACCTTTCAACTGCAATAAGCCACGTTCTTGGGCACCATCAAGAAAACTGTCATTTAAGCGTGTGTCATGTAAATGAAAAGGAATATTCATGCGCGACCTGTCATTGACACTGACTGGACTAGAATAAAAATCTGTCGAATCCAGGTAGTCATATAGACGCGATGCCTTCTCAGCATTCATTTTTTCAATAGCTGCCAAACCACCCTGCTGTTGCAACCACTCGAAAACCAAACCAGCTATATAAATTCCATACGTAGGCGGTGTATTTACCATGGATTCATGCTCGGCTTGTTCTTTCCAGTGGAACACGGTCGGCGTAATGTCTAATGCTCTATCCAGTAAATCATCACGCACAATCACAAAGGTTAATCCTGCAGGACCAATATTTTTTTGCGCACCGCCATAAATCACGGCGTAGTCACTCACATTTATAACTGTCGACAAGATGTTTGACGACATATCAGCGACCAAAGGGACATCACCAGCAGCGGGCAACCAATGATATTCAACACCACCTATTGTCTCGTTACTGCAAATATGAAGATAAGCTGCTTGCGGGTCGAGTTTCCACGTGGACTGCGCAGGGACATACGTAAAATCCTTATCTTCCGACGAAGCTGCCACATTCACCTGACAATATTTTTTCGCCTCGCTAATTGATTTAGACGACCAAATACCTGTATTCACATAATCTGCAGATTGATGGTTACCTAAAAGATTCATGGGAATCAGCGCATTCATCGCCATGGCGCCGCCCTGAAGAAATAGGACTTTATAATTTGAAGGTATCCCCAACAACTGTCGAAAATTCGCTTCCGCGCTGTGGGCAATGCTCATAAATTCTTTGCCACGGTGACTCATTTCCATCACCGACATGCCGCTGCCTCGCCAGTCAAGCATTTCCTCGGCTGCTCGCTGTAATACGGGTTCCGGCAACACTGCTGGACCTGCACTGAAATTAAATACTCGCATGAAAAATCACTTTGAAAGTCAGGCTGCCCGTGGGCCGCAAAGCTCGATTATATTTTGTTTGTTGAAATTAGCCTCTGGTACGGATGTTTCCCCAGATCAGCTACAATTGTCTCAGAGTGTGCACTGGATACCTCAGGTGACAGTCAGCATAAACCACTACAAGGATCGCGCAGCTAAGTACGTTATTAATTAGAACGATAAAACACCAACAGAGACCTCATTATGTACGTCAAAAAATTCCCTTCACTACTCGCTGCACTTAGCATCAATCTACTTATTTTGTTTGCGCCTAATGCCAGCGCACAGGATGTATCGATTGAAACCGCAGCATTACGCTGCTCCGCCATGTCTGGCATACATTCGACACTGACTGTTCCTACCCCCCAGTTTGGTGAGTTAATGACCCAGTTTGCTGGGCTATTTGCGCAAATTCATATTCTTCACAAAGCTAATCGCACAAAGGCCAAAGTCACGCCCAATGATGTCCGCGTTCAGCGCGATGAGATCGTTGCTGAAATGGCTAAAGGCTGGCCGGGTGTAAAAAATGACCGTATCCGTGAAGCTGCTATATGTAATATCTGGCGTATTAATTTATTCTCAAAATTACCCGAGAAGCCCACTGAGAAAGATTTTCAAAATGCTTTATTAAATATTGGCCCGCCACCCACCAATGTATCTCCGAAAGATTTAGAGCAGTGGACTACGCTCACGCCGCAGGCCTTTGCGATTATGGCTCAGGTGAAGTTAGCGCCGAAAGAAAAGAAGTAATAACCAATTATCAGATAAATTCTCTATTTAAAAACCCGGCATTTGCCGGGTTTTTTATAACAGCAATCTTCATCACTGCGGACTCATTCCTGATGAATCGCCTTCACCGAACCCGCTTCCTGCCGTAACAAAAATTTTTGTATCTTGCCTGTTGATGTTTTCGGGATTTCTTTAAACACTACTAATTTTGGCACTTTAAATCCTGCTAAAAGTGATTTGCAGTGCACGATGATATCTTCTTTAGTCACTACAACGCCAGCGCGTGTCTCGATAAAAGCACATGGCACTTCGCCCCATTTGGCATCGGGTGCTGCAACTACCGCGCAGGCAACGACTGCAGGATGCTGATACAAGGCATCCTCAACTTCAATACTCGAAATATTCTCACCACCAGAAATGATGATGTCTTTACTACGATCACGAATTCTCACATATCCATCAGGCGTTACTACAGCTAGATCGCCGGTATGAAACCATCCACCACTAAACGCTTCTTCAGTTGCGCGTTCATTTTTCAGATAGCCCTTCATGCAAATATTCCCGCGAAACATAATCTCGCCCATCGTCTCGCCATCTGCGGGTACCGCTTGCATGGTTTCAGGATCCATCACACTCACACCCGCTTGCAAGTGATAACGCACGCCTTGTCGCGCGTTTTTCTCTGCTTGAGCAGCCAGATCAAGTTCATTCCATTCATTCTGCTTAGCGCAGACAGTCGCTGGGCCGTACACTTCGGTCAGACCGTACACATGTGTAATGTCGAAACCCATGGCCGCCATTTGCGCCAACATGGTTGAAGAAGGTGGAGCCGCCGCAACCATGGTTGATACTCTATGTTGTATACCTTTACGCCATTCTGGGGGTGCTGAAGCTAACGCACTTTGTACAATCGGCGCACCGCAATAGTGAGTAACGTTTTCTTTAGCAATCAATTCTAAAACGTGTTGTGCATCAAACTTACGTAAACAAATATTCACACCGGCACGCGCAGCGAGCGTCCAGGGAAAACACCAGCCATTGCAGTGAAACATAGGCAGCGTCCAAAGATAGACCGCATGCTTAGGCATATCCCACTCAAGAATATTCGATATCGCATTAATCGCAGCACCGCGATGATGGTAGACCACCCCTTTAGGATCGCCAGTCGTTCCAGAGGTGTAGTTCAGTGCAATTGCATTCCATTCATCCGATGGCAATTGCCAATCAAACTCTGGATCACCTTCGTTAAGCAACGCTTCGTAATCAATCCAATCGGATGGCACTGGCTCTGTACCTGCCGTTATATCTGCCACACCAATCACTACCAAATCCGGTAGCTCGGCACGCAAACTATTGACCAGCGACTCGTACTCAGTATCGGCAATCAGAGCTTTAGCTTCGCCATGCCGCAACATGAATAACAGCGTAGAGAAATCAAGACGAGTGTTTAAGGTGTTAAGCACCGAGCCCGCCATAGGTATACCAAAATGGCACTCCACCATTTCTGGAATGTTAGGTAAAAGCACTGCAACCGTATCATTCTTATGAATGCCGCGTATCGTCAAGGCCGATGCAAGTCGACGGCAGCGAGTATAGGTTTCGCGCCAGTTTCGCCGTATAGAGCCATGCACGACTGCCGGACGATCGCCATAGACTTCTGCAGCTCGTGCAATAAAGTCCAATGGCGTTAGCGGTACGTAATTGACATCCCGCCGATGTAAACCTTTATCAAAATCTGTCACGACTCACTCCTGAATGCTGATTCTTCGTATAAATGAAGCCACGTTGAGGGATATAACGCACACCTACTTCCCTCATTGAATGCCCGATATTTTATGTGGATTTAGTCTGGAATATACCTAGAGCAAAGGTTGAGTAGTCAAAAATCGCATAAGCAACTGCGATCTTATTCGTTCACAGCCACTTTTTGCGCCTTTATGCTTCGACCATTCCATCCATTATGTGAAGAGGTCATTATGTTTTCTAAATTTATACACGCTGCACTTTGGGTGCTGGTAGCTGCTGGTACTGCGCACGCAGCCGAATCGTCGCTACTCAATGTTTCTTACGATCCCACCCGTGAGCTCTACCAAGACTTCAACAAAGCGTTTGCTGTGCACTGGAAGAGCAAATCAGGGGAAGAAATAAAAATCAAGCAATCACACGGTGGTTCAGGTAAACAAGCACGCGCCGTAATTGACGGTTTGCAAGCGGACGTTGTAACACTGGCACTTGCCTATGACATCGATGAAATTGCAAGTCGTGGATTAATCGCTAAAGATTGGCAAAAACGTCTACCAAACAATAGCTCACCCTATACATCTACGATTGTTTTTCTGGTTCGTAAAGGTAATCCTAAAAAGATCATCGATTGGAATGACATCGTTCGCCCCGGTGTTTCAGTTATCACGCCTAATCCAAAAACATCGGGTGGCGCGCGTTGGAATCATTTAGCGGCCTGGGGCTATGCACTCAAACAACCTGGTGGCAACGAGAAAAGCGCTCAGGAATTTTTAAGCAAAATTTATAAAAACGTCCCTGTGTTGGATTCGGGTGCGCGCGGTTCCACCACGACATTTATCGAGCGCGGTATCGGCGACGTACTACTCACATGGGAAAACGAAGCTCTGCTCGCAATTAAAGAGCTTGGTCCCGACAAAGTAGAAATTGTTGCGCCTTCGTTAAGTATTCTTGCTGAGCCACCGATTGCAGTAGTCGATAAAGTAGTTGATCGACGTGGCACACGCAAACAAGCAGAAGCTTATCTTCAGTACCTATACACCGAAGAAGGTCAGGAAATAGCGGCTCAAAATTACTATCGCCCAACGAATGAAAAAATCAGTAAAAAATATGTATCGCAATATCCAAAAGTAAAACTGATCACCGTTGAAGAAATTGCTGGCAACTGGACTAAAGCCCAGAAAACGCATTTCGCAGACGGCGGAATTTTCGATCAAATTTATCAAAATAAATAAACACTTTCACCCATCCAAAGTAGATCGGCTAACTACCGCCATCTAAAATAAATCTAGAAAGGATCACCATGAAACCCGCTTTTATTAAGTCGGGCAGGCCCCTGCTACGCCTGCTAATCGCCAGCAGCATCATTGCGGCATTCCCCGCACATGCGAATGACCAGCAAGAAATTAATCGCCTTAAAGCATTGATCGAAGAACTTGATCAACGTGTTAGGGTGTTGGATCGTAAACAAGAAATTGCTACTGAAGAGGCTGCCGCAAAACAAAAGAGCACACCGATTGTGACTGCCAGCGACAAAGGCTTCGGCATTAAATCAGCGGATGGTGACTTTGAATATCGCCTGCGAGGTCTCGCTCACTTTGATTATCGTCGCTTTGAAGGGAATAGCTCCGCATCTACCATTTATGATGGCTTTTTATTTCGCCGCATTCGTCCCACTTTTGAGGGGACG
>JBEGSP010000201.1:0-4085 GCA_041179845.1 Pseudomonadota bacterium | reverse complement strand
TAGCCGATAAATAACCACGGAAATAGTAAATAACTTGAGCTACTACACGCGCCCAGTTAATTGAATTGACCGTACCTATTTTTTGACGCTCTTTAAATTCCAAATCATTCGATACGGCCTTTACCATATCCTGGCAATCATCAAACACACCCTCTACTGCAACGTTGAAAATATTCGGATCCTGCAGACTAAACATCTGAGCAGTCTGGAACCCGCTCATTTTACGATGAGGTGAGAGCATGAATACTCTAATTCCATGCTTTCCGCGCATCGCGTACTCGGCAGCACTTCCGGTGTCACCCGAGGTAGCGCCCAAAATATTTAGCTCGGCACCTTGCTTTTGTAGGGTGTATTCAAACAAGTTTCCCAACAATTGCATCGCCATATCTTTGAAGGCCAAGGTTGGGCCATTGGATAAGCTCTGCAAAATAAGCTGCTGACCATTAATTTGTTCCAAGGTCCGCAATGGAGTTATACGGCTCGCATCTTCGCCAGCACGACAATTACGGTAGACCTGAGCTGTATAAGTCTTCGTTACCAGCTGCTTAAGGTCGGCGTCGGGAATGTCCGTCGCAAATTTGTGCAATACCTGAAAAGCCAGCTCGGCGTAGCTCAAAGAGCGCCAGGCGTCCAGCTCAGAGCCACTGACGTGGGGATAGGTCAAAGGAAGGTACAGACCGCCATCCGGTGCTAAACCACCCAGCAGAATCTCTGAAAAAGAAGGTCTGGCCGTATGGCCGCGAGTCGAAATGTAGTGCATGTCGAAAGAGTTTCAGCAATGAAATAAACGCCATTATAAGAGGCGCCTAGCGTTTCGTGCCGAGAACAACCATTTGGCATTCCCAAATAGCGAAAAGCAAGCACAACCCAATTCTTATTCCATCAAATCTAGGTATCCACAACTGTCCATTCCAGCCGGATAGCGTAAGCGCGGCAATTCTTAAGCGCAACCAACTAGTTTAAGCAAAGAACCATCAGCAAATTCAAACAGTCGTCTTGATCTACTGCAACCCTAGGCCATGGGAAACAGCACTTTTTTCTCATCAAATAAGGACACATGAGTTTTACGAATGCCAACTGACTAATTTGGCATTTCAATTTTTATGGTACCAAACTCGAACTAATCTGCGTTTGTCAATCCCACGAATTAGGTAGTTTCTGAAGTTTTTTGATCTGAGTTCGAGTTTTTTCTTTCCTTAAAAAAAGATTAGATTTGCCTCAACAGAAAATAGATGGTTCTTGGGTTTCAAAGGTCATAGTCCGCGATAGGAGCAGTTCCATGAGCGCGAATCCCGTTTTTAGTACAGAAGCCTACCTAGAAGACCCTTTAAGTACCGAAGAGCTCGACGATATTTTAGAAGAAGAAGTCAGTATCCATTTCGGTGATATGCCAGACGAGGAATTTGACGAGCAAAAGTCTGAAGAGTCGATCGATTTGACCATAACAAAGAAAACTACAAGATCGATCTATGCAGATGAAAGTGATACCCCACCATCCGAACGAGACCAGGAAATTTTATTCAAAGAATTAATGAAGGAGCACCAAAAGCGTCTGTATAGATTCGTCATTCGCTATATCGATCAAGCTGAAGACGCCGCCGATATTACTCAGCAGGCATTCGCAGAAGCAGCCCGAACAATTCACTGTTTTCGGGGGGATTCCAAGCTATCCACTTGGCTTTACGGTATAGCGATGAATATGGTGAGGAACTATATAAGAAAAATGATTGAACAAGACTTGTATGAGCTTCCCGTTCTCTCTTACCAAGAATTAACTCAAGATATCAATATACAACCACTTGCACGAGTGGAATTAGGTTGAATGCTATGACTTTACTCGTTAAATTCGCGGAACGCTTATTCACTGTCTTGGTCAATTTCAAGCAGCGACTCCATGGCGGTGTCTATGTCGGGGAACGAATCTATCAGTTTAAAAAATCCCGCCACTTCCAAGGCCGTTTCGACTTGTTCCAGCATTCCCGTAACAACGACGTCACCATCAAGGGTTCGTACTTCATTCACCAAATGAAGAACAACCCGCAGGCCATCACTGGATATTTGATTGATCAGAGCGAAATCAAACACTATTTGGCGAAAACCTTCGTCGAGTTCATTCGTCAGCAATTCTTCCAGCTCGCTGGACATGGCCTTATTCAAGCTGCCTTCAGGACGAATTATCAAAATCGGGCCACGAATTTCAGTTTGTATAGACATAGGTATTTTTCTTAGATCGATTCAGAGATGACGTGACTAATATTATCAAATAATTACTAAAAACCACAATGAAACTCGAACCCAGTCTTGAAACCTTACAAGCGCGAATAGAATTGCGCGTTCTCTTTGGACCGCAGGCAGGAAGTCGACTTCAAGTTACTCCCGGGAACTACGAGCTTGGTGAAGGGGATGAATGCGAAGTCATACTTAGCGGCCCAAAAATGTTGGGCCGACATGCGAAATTGAGTTTTGATGGTGAGCAACTAACCATTACTCCCTTGGACGGCAAGGTATGCGATGCGCAAGGTAACGAAGTTACAGAAAGCTTCCCACTGGGATTGGGTATGCCAGTGGAAATGGGTGGTATTTGGATATCCGTTGATGATGTGGATGCGGAATGGCCAGATCCCACCGACGTTGTCTCTATCATGCCTCCAACGGCAGCACCGGCTGCTGCAACTACCATTGCTGAAGATAGTAGCGGCATAAAAAGTGATAGTGCTGACAAGACACCGCGCCGTCGAGCCAAAGCCGCACTAATCACATCGATCACCGCACTCACGGTAATGGGTATCGCCGGAATTACGCTTGCGGCATGGCTCGTCAACCATCCTAGCGAGCAAGCTAAGACATTGGACGTCGCTCCCAAAGTGGCGTTACCAGACCCACCTAATCTTCACAAAGTCCGTCAAATTCTTGGCACAACAGCTGCAGGGTCATCGGTTGAAGTGATCATCACTCGCGATCGTCGATTATTGATTACAGGTTTTGTACCCGATCAAGCGAGCAAAACTGCACTGACAACCGTTCTAGAAACCTTAACCCCACCACCGCAGATTGAATTGCAAGTCGATGCTGATTTATCTGCAGCCGCCGCTACTCTACTTGCCGAAAGAATTGATCCCACTAGCGCCAAGCTAAAAGTTGAAAGTGTCAGCGGTGGTGTACTCACTATTGAGGGTGCTGTTTTAACGCAACGAGCGCGCGATGCTGTTATGGATATGTTGCAGACTACTTTACCAGGTCTCAAGCGCGTGAATGCATCCATAGTGATGGCGGAAGATCTCCCTCAGCTATTACAAGATCAGCTAGCGGCATCAGGCCTTTTGAAAAAAATACAAATCATCGATAGGCAACCTGAATTTATTCTTCGCGGCGCGCTAACTGACGATGATATGCGACGCTGGGAGAACTTAATTGTTAATTTCACTGACCGCTATGGAAAGCTTTTGCCTGTTAAAGCTGTTTTCAAACTTGCGACGAGAAAACCGCCCGTCAATGTACAAGCGATTGTAGGAGGTACTACTCCGTTTGTTATTACGGAGAATGGCGATCGCATAACTCGGGGCGGCGATGTCAATGGCAACACGCTAATGATAGTAAAAGACACCGAAATAATTTTTGAAGGCAGTGAGCGATTTAGGATATCCCGATGATAAATCACGAAAAAATATTTATCACACAACTGCAAGAAGCCTTGCATAACGATACTACCGGACAGCTAGAAAATGAAGTTAATCAACGCTTAAAGGATATTTTTCAACGATTAGAAAAAAATCAGCAGCAACTTCATTCAATAGAAGTACATAACGATATTAAAGCAGCACAACAAGCGGTTGCAAGCGCACAGCGATTCATGCAGCTATTTACAGGTAGAAAATAATTTAAAGGGAAAGTACCATGCCAATTACAAAAACCACGCTAGACCAGCTTAATACCTATATAACCGCTACTGATGGCGCATTAGACAAAGGTGAGAGAGACGTTATCGCACAGATTAATTTACTTAACGGCGGCGGCGAAATCACCCAAGTCGACCTTGTTAAGCTGCAGTGGAGCATCTCGCGATATAGCATCACGGCATCCGTATT
>JBEGSP010000200.1:0-24476 GCA_041179845.1 Pseudomonadota bacterium | reverse complement strand
GCAAAGAGATGGTTATGCCTGGAGACAACGTGTCGATCACGGTTAAGTTGATCAACCCGATTGCGATGGAAGAAGGTCTGCGCTTTGCGATTCGCGAGGGTGGCCGTACCGTGGGTGCTGGCGTCGTCGCAAAAATCATGGACTAATCTGCTCTGCTAAAGCAGGGTGGTGAATAGAAATGCCGCGAGCGAGTACTCGCTCGCGGATCGCTCTTTTAAGGAAGCATGATGGAAAAGCAAAAAATCCGAATTCGTCTCAAGGCATTTGACTATCGTTTGATCGACCAGTCCGCCTTGGAAATCGTAGACACAGCTAAGCGCACTGGCGCCGTGGTAAAGGGCCCTGTACCTCTGCCAACACGTATTCAACGTTGGGACGTGCTGCGTTCACCACACGTGAATAAAACTTCACGCGATCAATTTGAAATCCGTACGCATCAGCGTCTGATGGACATCGTTGACCCGACCGACAAAACGGTTGATGCGTTGATGAAGCTCGACCTGCCTGCTGGCGTCGACGTAGAAATCAAGTTGCAGTAATTAAAACAAAATTAGCTAGAGCGGGCTGTTGTCGCAGCTATTGCGTTAACAGCAATCTCTGGCTATAATGTTCGGCTAATTTGAGAGTCGGCTAATTCAGTCGGCTCAGGTAGCACCAAAATCAGCCCTGCCCAATCGTAGGCGGGAATGGAGAAAAAATGAACCAAGACCAAAACCAAGGCCGTGGCCTGGGCCTTCTTGGTCGCAAGGTTGGAATGATGCGCATCTTTACGGATGACGGCGACTCGATCCCGGTAACCGTATTAGACGTGTCTAACAACCGTGTGACGCAAATCAAAACGACTGAAACGGACGGGTATGCCGCTGTTCAGGTTACTTTCGGCAAGCGTCGCGCCTCGCGCGTGAACAAAGCATCGGCGGGCCATTTGGCTAAAGCGGGTGCTGAAGCCGGTACAGTCCTCAAAGAATTTCGTGTGGAGTCAGCTAAAGCGGCGGAGTTTAAGCCGGGCGACACCATTGCTGTGAGCATGTTCGAGGCTGGCCAAAAAGTCGACGTTCAAGGTGTCACGATTGGTAAAGGCTATGCCGGCACCATCAAGCGCCACAACTTCCGTTCCGGCCGTCAGACTCACGGTAACTCGCGTTCACACAACGTTCCTGGTTCTATCGGTATGGCGCAAGATCCTGGTCGCGTTTTCCCAGGTAAGCGCATGACTGGTCACATGGGTGATGTCACTCGTACAGTGCAGAATTTAGAAATCGCGCGTGTCGATGCAGATCGTCAGCTCATTCTCGTCAAGGGAGCAGTTCCCGGCGCAAAGAATGGTCAGGTCATCCTGATGCCAGCTGTCAAAGCCAAAGCAAAGAAGGGAGCCTAAGACATGGAACTCAAGCTCCTAAATGCACAAGGTCAAGCATCATCTAATGTCGCTGCACCGGATACTATTTTCGGTCGTGATTACAACGAAGCGCTGATTCACCAAGTTGTGGTTGCTTATCAGGCGAATGCTCGCAGCGGTAATCGTAAGCAAAAAGATCGTGAAGAAGTTGCTCACACGACCAAAAAACCATGGCGTCAAAAAGGTACGGGTCGTGCTCGTGCTGGTATGTCGTCATCGCCAATCTGGCGTGGAGGTGGTCGTGCGTTCCCGAACTCACCAGACGAGAATTTCTCGCACAAAGTTAACAAGAAAATGTACCGCGCTGGAGTTTGCTCCATCTTGTCGCAGCTGGCACGCGATGGTCGTTTGTCCGTTATCGAAGAGTTCTCTGTCGAAGCGCCAAAAACAAAATTGTTAGCGCAGAAGCTCAAGACCATGGGATTAGATTCCGTCCTCGTGATCACTGATAGCTTGGATGAAAATCTGTTGTTGGCATCGCGCAATTTGGCCAATGTCCTGATTTGCGAGCCACATCAAGCCGACCCAGTGTCGCTGGTGTTCTTTAAGAAAGTGCTGATCACTAAGCCTGCACTGGCGAAGATTGAGGAGATGCTGGCATGAGCGCAGTCATCAAACATAGCGAAGAGCGCCTGATGAAGGTGTTGCTAGCGCCGGTGATTTCAGAGAAGGCTACGTTTGTAGCGGAGAAAAATGAGCAGGTAGTTTTTCTCGTAACTCCAGACGCAACGAAGCTTGAAATCAAAGCGGCGGTAGAGATGCTCTTCAAAGTTCAAGTCGAATCGGTACAAGTTGCTAATCGTGCGGGTAAAACAAAGCGTTCAGGTCGTTTCACTGGCCGACGCAACAACACTCGCCGCGCATTTGTTTGCTTGAAGTCCGGTCAAGAAATCAACTTTACCGAGGAGGCTAAATAATGGCACTCGTTAAGTTAAAGCCAACCTCGCCAGGCCGTCGTGGCATGGTCAAGGTGGTCAACCCTGATCTGCACAAAGGCCGTCCTTTTGCAGGCTTGGTTGAGAAAAAATCGAAATCAGCTGGCCGTAACAACAACGGTCACATCACAACTCGTCACTTGGGTGGTGGTCATAAGCATCACTATCGCGTTGTTGATTTCCGTCGCAATAAGGATGGCATTCCAGCGAAGGTTGAGCGTCTCGAATATGACCCAAACCGTAGCGCGAACATTGCATTGCTTTGCTATGCGGATGGTGAGCGTCGTTACATCATCGCCAGCAAAGGCATGGCAGTCGGTGATCAACTGATGAGTGGTTCAGAGGCTCCGATTAAATCGGGTAACTGCCTTCCTATTCGTAACATCCCTGTCGGTACCACTATGCATTGCGTAGAGATGTTGCCTGGTAAAGGTGCTCAGATAGCACGTACTGCAGGCGCTGGTGTCGTCTTGATGGCGCGTGAAGGAATTTACGCTCAGGTTCGCCTTCGTTCAGGCGAGGTTCGTCGTATTCACGTTGAATGCCGTGCCACGATTGGTGAAGTGGGTAATGGCGAACATAACTTGCGCAAGATTGGTAAAGCGGGTGCGACGCGTTGGCGCGGTATCCGCCCAACAGTTCGTGGTGTTGCTATGAATCCTATCGATCACCCGCATGGTGGTGGTGAAGGTCGTACTGCAGCAGGGCGGCACCCGGTTTCTCCGTGGGGTCAACAGACTAAGGGCAAGAAGACGCGTCGCAACAAACGGACTACGTCAATGATTGTCTCGCGCCGTGGTAAGAAATAAGGGGTAACACATGGGACGTTCATTGAAAAAAGGGCCGTTTTGCGACGCCCACCTGCTCAAAAAAGTCGAGACAGCACAAGCTGCTCGCGACAAAAAACCAATCAAGACCTGGTCACGCCGCTCGACCATCATGCCGGATTTTATTGGCCTGACGATCGCCGTTCACAATGGCAAGCAGCACGTACCGGTTTATGTGTCCGAAAACATGGTTGGACATAAGCTCGGCGAATTTGCGTTGACCCGCACGTTTAAAGGTCACGCAGCTGACAAGAAGGCTAAGAAATAAGGTCAGATGATGGAAACTAAAGCTACCCTCCGCAGCGCGCGCTTGTCTGCCCAAAAAGGTCGACTCGTTGCCGACTTAATCCGTGGCAAGAAGATCGATCAGGCAATGAATATATTGACCTTCAGCCCAAAAAAAGGCGCAGTCATCATCAAGAAAGTGCTCGAATCTGCAATTGCAAACGCTGAGCATAACGATGGTGCTGACATTGACGAACTGAAGGTCAAAACGATTTACGTCGAGAAAGGTGCTGTGCTTAAGCGCTTCACTGCTCGTGCTAAAGGTCGTGGCGATCGCATTTCCAAACAAACCTGTCACATATACGTGACCGTAGGTAATTAAGGGAGTCACGATGGGACAGAAGATTCATCCAACCGGCTTTCGTCTTGCCGTTACCCGTAACTGGGGTTCCCGCTGGTATGCAGGCAATAGTACTTTTGCTTCCATGCTCAAAGAGGATCTAGAGGTACGTGCCTTCCTTAAGAAAAAACTTAAGAATGCCTCAGTAGGTCGCGTGTTGATCGAGCGTCCTGCAAAGAACGCGCGCATTACGATTTTCAGCTCGCGCCCAGGGGTGGTGATTGGTAAGAAGGGTGAGGATATTGAAGTATTGAAATCCACCTTGGCCAAAATGATGGGCGTACCAGTACACGTCAACATTGAAGAAATTCGTAAGCCAGAAACAGATGCACAGCTGATTGCTGATTCAATTGCTCAGCAACTTGAGAAGCGCATTATGTTCCGACGCGCCATGAAACGCGCGATGCAAAATGCGATGCGTCTTGGTGCGCAAGGTATCAAAATTATGTCGTCGGGCCGTTTAAACGGAATCGAAATTGCGCGTACCGAGTGGTATCGCGAAGGCCGTGTGCCACTGCATACGCTTCGTGCTGATATCGACTATGGTTTTGGTGAAGCTGAAACTACGTACGGCATTATTGGTATCAAAGTATGGGTTTACAAAGGTGATCGCTTAGCTAGTGGCGAGACGCCTGTCATCGAAGTGGCAGCGGATGATGAGCGCAAGCGCCGTGCTCCGCGTCGTGACGATGGTAAACCTGCGGGTCGTAACACACGTGCTAAACGCACCGATGCTCCGGCAGGTGAGGCTGCAGCTGCGCCCGCACCGGCTGCGGCCAAGCGTGTACGTGCAAAGAAGGCCGACGCTCCAGCAGCACCGGCTGATAAGGCGGGAGAATAATCATGCTGCAACCAGCACGTAGAAAATATCGTAAAGAACAAAAGGGACGTAACACGGGTATTTCGCATGAGCGCGGCACCGCAGTGTCTTTCGGCGAATTTGGCTTGAAAGCTGTTGGTCGTGGTCGTCTCACCGCACGTCAAATCGAATCAGCTCGACGTGCGATGACCCGTCATATCAAACGTGGTGGTCGTATCTGGATTCGTATCTTCCCAGATAAACCGATTTCTAATAAGCCGGCTGAAGTTCGTATGGGTAACGGTAAAGGTAACCCTGAGTACTACGTTGCTGAAATCCAGCCAGGTAAAGTTTTGTATGAGATGGATGGTGTTAACGAAACTTTGGCCCGCGAAGCTTTTAAACTCGCCGCTGCCAAACTGCCGCTGGCGACAACATTTGTAATACGCCAGGTTGGCCGATAAAAGGATAATTCATGAAAGCATCTGAACTCCAGGGCAAAGACGAAGCGGCTCTCAAAAAAGAGTTGAACGAGTTATTAAAAGCCCAATTTGGATTGCGCATGCAAATTGCAACGCAACAGCTGCAAAATACTGCGCAGCTTAAGAAAGTGCGTCGCGACATTGCGCGCGTGAAGACCGTGATACATCAGAAGGACGGCCAATAATGAACGCGACAGAAAAAAAATCGCTCAAGCGCACACTGGTTGGCACGGTGGTTTCCGACAAGATGGATAAGACGGTTACTGTGTTGATCGAGCGTCGTGTACGTCACCCCTTGTACGGCAAGATCATTGTTCGTTCGAACAAATATCATGCGCACAATGAAGGTAATGTGGCGAAATCAGGTGACACCGTAGAGATTCAGGAAGGTCGCCCAATATCGCGTACCAAATCCTGGACGGTTACTCGCGTTGTGCAGGAAGCCCAGACAGTCTAACGCTTGCATGTACTGCAATATGTAGTGCATAATGTCGGGCTTCGCTCATCATTGCTTTAAATGGTGAGTTTGTAATAAAGAATTCGTAACTTTTTTGTCAACCCAATCATCACTTTCTAGTTCAGGGCGTGGTGGCGGGACCAAGACTGATCGTCGAGCGGCCCATCCGGGGCCGGGGACGGATTAAGTTGGGAAAGAGAAATCATGATTCAAACTGAAAGCCGGCTAGAAGTAGCCGACAACACCGGTGCACGTGTCGTTATGTGCATCAAAGTGCTTGGTGGTTCTAAGCGTCGCTACGCTGGTATTGGCGATGTGATTAAGGTCACCATTAAGCAGGCTGCTCCTCGCGGTCGTGTAAAAAAGGGTGAAATTTACAATGCTGTCGTGGTGCGCACTGCAAAAGGTGTTCGTCGTCAGGATGGCTCGTTGGTGCGCTTCGATGGCAACGCAGCTGTTTTGCTGAATGCCAAACTCGAGCCTATCGGCACGCGTATTTTTGGACCGGTTACTCGTGAGCTGCGCACTGAGCGCTTCATGAAAATCGTGTCTTTGGCACCAGAAGTTCTGTAAGGAGCCGTCATGGAGAAGTTCCGTAAAAATGATGAAGTCATTGTCCTCAAAGGCAAAGACAAAGGTAAGCGTGGCTTAATTCAACAGCGCGTCGACGCATTGCATGTAGTGGTCGAGGGCGTGAATGTGGCCAAGAAGGCAGTCAAGCCTAATCCGATGACTGGCGCGGTAGGCGGCATAGTGGATAAAACCATGCCAATTAACGTGTCTAACGTTGCGTTGTTTAACGCAGCAACCGGTAAGGCTGATCGTGTTGGCGTAAAGGTCGTTGATGGTAAGCGCGTTCGCGTTTACAAATCGACTGGCGAAGTTGTGAAAGCGTAAAAATCATGGCCCGTCTACAAGCAATATACAAAGAAAAGATCGTAGCTGATCTGACCACAAAATTTGGTTATAAATCGGCGATGGAAGTTCCGCGCTTGACCAAAATTACCCTGAACATGGGTTTGTCAGAAGCTGTCGCTGATAAGAAAATTATCGAGCACGCAGTAGGTGACATGACCAAGATTGCTGGTCAAAAGCCAGTGGTTACTAAGGCTCGCAAAGCGATCGCCGGTTTCAAAATTCGTGAGGGTTATCCGATCGGTTGTATGGTGACCCTGCGTGGTGCACGCATGTACGAATTTCTCGATCGACTAGTCACTATTGCTTTTCCTCGCGTGCGCGATTTCCGCGGTGTGTCAGGTAAAGCATTTGACGGCCGTGGTAACTACAATATCGGGGTGAAAGAGCAAATCATTTTCCCTGAAATTTAGTACGACAAGATTGATGCACTGCGTGGAATGAATATCAGCATTACCACGACTGCCAAGACCGACGACGAAGCGAAAGCATTGCTCGCCGCATTTAAATTTCCGTTCAGAAACTGAGGCTGCCATGGCAAAACTGGCACTGATTAACCGTGAACAAAAGCGCGCCGCACTGGTGAAGAAATACGCCGCCAAGCGTGCTGAGTTAAAAGCCATCATCGAC
Organism: Pseudomonadota bacterium; assembly: GCA_041179845.1. Lineage (GTDB taxonomy): Bacteria > Pseudomonadota > Gammaproteobacteria > Burkholderiales > Burkholderiaceae_D > Pernthalerella. The sequence continues at coordinate 17,407 of JBEGSP010000200.1, read as the reverse complement.
GACCAGTCGAAATCGGAAGAGGAGCGCTACGAAGCTCGCCTGAAATTACAGGCGCTGCCACGTAACTCCGCTCCGACCCGTCAGCGCAACCGCTGCGCTTTGACTGGGCGTCCGCGCGGCACATTCCGTAAATTCGGTCTGGGTCGTATCAAGCTCCGTGAAATCGCTATGCGTGGCGAGATTCCGGGTATGACTAAAGCTAGCTGGTAATAGGAGAATAATCGATGAGTATGAGCGATCCTATCGCCGATATGCTGACCCGTATCCGCAATGCCCAAAGTGTGAACAAGGTATTTGTTTTGATGCCTTCTTCCAAGTTGAAAGTGGCGATTGCCCGTGTGTTGAAGGACGAGGGTTATATCGAAGAATTTAATGTGGTGGACCACGCTGGTAAGCCTGAGCTGCGCATTGAACTTAAGTATTACGCTGGCCGCCCGGTCATCGAGCGTATCGAGCGCGTATCTCGTCCTGGACTTCGCGTTTACCGCGGCAAGGGCGACATACCTACCGTTATGAATGGTTTGGGTGTCACCATCATTTCTACGCCACAGGGCGTGATGACTGATCGCAAAGCGCGCGCTACCGGTACCGGTGGTGAGATTCTTTGCTACGTGGCTTAAAGGGAGAAAGCATATGTCTCGTGTAGGTAAAATGCCGATCCCAGTTCCCGCTGGTGTAGAAGTAACGATTGCCGCTGAAAAAATCAGCGTCAAAGGTCCACAGGGAACGCTGTCACTGCCTTTAACAGGCCAAGTGACCATCAAGAATGAAAGCAACACACTGACTTTTGCTCCCGCTGATGAATCACGCGAAGCAAACGCGATGTCTGGAACAGTGCGTGCACTCGTTAACAACATGGTGAATGGAGTTAGCAAAGGTTTTGAGAAAAAGCTGTCTCTCGTTGGCGTGGGCTTTCGTGCTCAGGCGCAGGGCGATAAGTTGAACTTATCCTTAGGTTTTTCTCATCCTATCGTGCACTCCATGCCTACCGGCGTTAAGTGCGAAACACCATCACAGACCGAAATCATCATCAAGGGTATCGATCGCCAAAAAGTGGGTCAGGTCGCTGCTGAGGTTCGTGCCTATCGCAGCCCCGAGCCATACAAAGGCAAGGGCGTTCGCTATGTGGACGAGGTTGTGGTGATCAAAGAAACCAAGAAGAAGTAAGGGTTGAACATGGACAAGAAAGCATCCCGTCTACGCCGTGCCCGTCAAACGCGCGCGAAGATTGCAGAACTCAAGGTAAATCGGCTTGCTGTGCACCGTACCAACCTACACATCTACGCCAGCATCATCGGCCCCGATGCAAAGGTGTTGGCCAGTGCATCAACTGCAGAAGTCGAAGTGCGCCAAGAGTTAGCGAGCAAATCTGGCAAGGGCGGCAATACGGCTGCTGCGGCGTTAGTTGGAAAACGCGTAGCAGAAAAGGCGCTCAAGGCGGGTATCGCTGAGGTGGCGTTTGATCGTTCAGGTTTCCGTTACCACGGCCGTGTTAAGGCAGTGGCTGAAGCGGCCCGTGAAGCTGGTCTGAAGTTCTAAGGAAAATTCACCATGGCAAAGATGCAACAAAAAATGCAAAGCGACAAGCCTGATGATGGCATGCGCGAAAAAATGATCGCAGTTAATCGCGTAACTAAAGTCGTAAAGGGTGGCCGTATCATGGGCTTCGCTGCACTGGCTGTAGTTGGTGATGGCGATGGACGCATTGGCATGGGCAAGGGCAAGTCAAAAGAGGTGCCTGTTGCTGTACAAAAAGCGATGGAAGAAGCTCGTCGCAAAATGGTTAAGGTATCGCTGCGTAATGGCACGTTGCACCATACCGTGCACGGCCGCCATGGCGCGTCTTCCGTGATGATGATCCCTGCTAAAGAAGGTACGGGCGTTATCGCTGGTGGTCCAATGCGTGCGATTTTTGAGGTGATGGGTGTTACTAACGTTGTAGCTAAATCAAATGGCTCGACAAACCCTTACAACATGGTGCGCGCGACCATTAATGGCCTCGCAAAAATGAGCACCCCTTCCGAGATCGCTGCCAAACGTGGCAAGACGGTCGAAGAAATCCTTGGTTGAGGCGAACGACATGGCAAACACAGTCAAAGTAAAGCTCATTAAAGGCTTAATCGGAACTAGAGAAACTCATCGTGCGACGGTGCGTGGTCTGGGATTGCGCAAGATCAATTCAGTCTCGGAGTTGGAAGACACCCCAGCAGTCCGCGGCATGATCAACAAAGTATCGTATCTCGTGAAAGTAGTGTCGTAAGCAAAGCTTACGATCGGAGAAATCATGGAACTCAACACAATTCAGCCTGCAGATGGCGCCAAACATGCAAAACGTCGTGTGGGTCGTGGCATTGGCTCAGGATTAGGTAAGACCGCTGGTCGTGGCCACAAAGGTCAAAAATCACGTGCGGGTGGTTTTCATAAAGTAGGCTTCGAGGGCGGTCAGATGCCGTTGCAACGTCGCTTGCCTAAGCGCGGTTTTAAATCGCAAATGAAACCGTTCAAAGCGGAAGTTCGCTTGTCCGAATTAGAAAAGATGCCGGTTAACGAGATTGATGTGTTGGCATTGAAAAAGGCCGGCATCGTTTCTGAATTGGCGCGTGTAGTTCGCGTGATCAAATCAGGCGAGCTGACTAAAAAAATCGTCATCAAGGGTTTGATCGCAACTGCCGGTGCCAAAGCTGCTATTGAAGCTGCTGGTGGATCAGTAGAGTAGTAGCGGAACAGGCAAGGGATCAGTGGCGACCAATTCAAAATTAGCGAAAAGCACGGCAAGCGGTTTTCCATGGTCGCGCCTGTGGTTTCTGCTGGGGTCGCTGGTTGTATTTAGGATAGGTGCGCATATTCCTGTACCGGGAATCGACCCTGTCCAGTTGGCAGCATTATTTAACCAAAATCGTGGTGGCATCCTTGGCATGTTCAACATGTTTTCAGGTGGTGCGTTGTCCCGATTTACGATTTTCGCGCTGGGCATCATGCCTTACATCTCAGCGTCGATCATCATGCAGCTGCTGTCGGTGGTGTCACCCCAGCTGGAAGCATTAAAAAAAGAAGGCGAATCAGGTCGTCGTAAGATTACGCAGTACACGCGTTATGGGACTTTAGTACTAGCTACTTTTCAAGCGGTTGGTATCGCTATCGCGCTTGAGTCACAAGCTAGGTTAGTGATTGACCCGGGCTTGGCGTTTCGTTTTACCACCGCGGTAACGCTGGTAACGGGCACCATGTTTTTGATGTGGTTGGGTGAGCAAATTACTGAGCGTGGTCTTGGTAATGGAATCTCGATCATTATCTTTGCTGGTATTGCAGCGGGTCTGCCAAATGCATTGGGTGGTTTGTTTGAATTAGTTCGTACAGGATCGATGAATGCGTTGAGCGCGATTTTCATCTGTCTCGTTGTAGCGCTGGTGACTTACTTGGTGGTGTTCATCGAGCGTGGTCAACGCAAGATACTTGTGAATTATGCAAAGCGTCAGGTAGGCAACAAAGTGTATGGTGGCCAAAGCAGCCATTTACCGCTGAAGTTAAATATGGCAGGTGTGATTCCACCAATTTTTGCTTCGTCAATTATTTTGTTTCCTGCCACGATTACTAGTTGGTTTACTTCAGGTGAAGCCGACAGCGTTGTAGTTAGGTTTTTGAAAGATTTGTCTGCATCATTGGCTCCCGGTGAGCCAGTTCATGCATTGTTGTATGCAGCTGCAATTATTTTCTTTTGCTTCTTTTACACGGCATTAGTGTTTAACAGCAAAGAGACCGCAGATAACTTGAAGAAAAGCGGCGCTTTTGTTCCAGGTATCCGTCCAGGTGAGCAGACCGCGCGTTATATCGATCGCATACTGACTCGTCTGACTTTGGCGGGTGCTGTGTATATAACGCTGATTTGTTTGTTGCCAGAGTTTTTGATCGCGCGTTGGAATGTACCGTTTTATTTTGGTGGCACTTCGTTGCTGATCATCGTGGTGGTAACGATGGATTTTATGGCGCAGGTACAAAATTATGTAATGTCGCAGCAATATGAATCCCTGCTGCGCAAGGCGAATTTCAAAGGCGGCATAGCGTCGCGTTGATATTAGAGACTACGTACTTTATATGTCCAAGGATGACGTAATTCAGATGCAAGGTGAGATTCTTGAAAATCTCCCAAATGCAACCTTTAGGGTCAAACTGGAAAACGGTCATGTAGTGCTGGGACATATTTCAGGAAAAATGCGAATGAACTATATCCGCATTCTTCCCGGCGACAAGGTGACAGTTGAACTGACACCGTACGATTTAAGCAGGGCGCGGATTGTATTCCGTACCAAGTAATTAGCTAGTAATTAGAAGACTGAAAGAAAGAGGGCCATCATGAAAGTGCTCGCATCAGTAAAGCGAATCTGCCGCAACTGTAAGATCATCAAGCGCAAAGGCGTTGTTCGAGTCATTTGTATCGAGCCGCGTCATAAGCAGCGCCAAGGTTAATTTAACGTTATTTATTGAGGAATAACGCATGGCACGTATTGCAGGGGTCAACGTCCCCAACCATCAACACACAGTAATTGGTCTGACAGCCATCTATGGCATTGGCCGTCCACGCGCACACAAAATTTGTGCTGCGACCGGCGTACCAGTGACTAAGAAAGTCAAAGACCTAGATGACAGCGAGTTGGAAAAACTGCGCGATGAGATAGGTAAATTCATCGTTGAGGGTGACCTTCGTCGTGAATTGTCGATGAACATCAAGCGACTGATGGATTTGGGTTGCTATCGCGGCCTGCGCCATCGTCGTGGCCTGCCATGTCGCGGTCAGCGTACTCGTACAAATGCACGTACCCGCAAGGGCCCGCGTAAAGCAGCGCAATCACTGAAAAAATAATCCTTTACCGGATTCTAGGAAATTATTATGGCAAAAGCACCCAACAACGCCGCTTCAGCACGCGTTCGCAAGAAGGTCAAAAAGAACGTTGCAGAAGGAATCGCGCATATCCATGCGTCATTCAATAACACCATCATCACGATCACCGATCGTCAGGGCAATGCTCTGTCATGGGCGACTTCGGGCGGTGCTGGCTTCAAGGGCTCACGTAAATCAACACCTTTTGCAGCGCAGGTTGCAGCCGAAGCGGCTGGCAAGGTAGCGATTGAGTGCGGCGTAAAAAATCTAGAAGTTCGCATTAAGGGCCCAGGCCCAGGTCGCGAGTCAGCGGTTCGCGCTCTCAATAGCCTAGGTATCAAGATCACGCAAATTCAGGACGTAACACCCGTGCCGCATAACGGCTGCCGTCCTCCTAAGCGTCGTCGTATCTAATCAAGTTTTTGCAGTATCTGCAGGTGACCCGCCGTTGTGGCGGGTTTTGTTCTGAAGACCACCGTCTGGCAGTAAGCAGGCCAGACTAGCGCCTAACAGCTTTGCTGTGTGGGGCGTCATACCAAGGAGAAATCGTGGCACGTTATATTGGACCTAAAGCTAAATTATCACGTCGTGAAGGTACCGACTTATTCCTCAAGAGCGCACGTCGCTCACTTGAGTCGAAATGCAAACTTGATTCAAAGCCTGGCCAACATGGCCGTACTTCAGGTGCTCGTACTTCCGACTTCGGAAACCAGCTGCGTGAAAAACAAAAAGTTAAACGTATCTACGGTGTACTCGAGCGTCAGTTCCGTCGCTATTTTGCAGAAGCCGATCGCCGTAAAGGCAATACAGGCGAAACATTGCTGCAGTTGTTAGAGGCTCGTCTCGACAACGTCGTTTATCGCTTGGGATTTGCTTCTACTCGTGCCGAAGGCCGTCAATTAGTTTCGCATAAGGCGATTACTGTTAATGGCAACGTCGTTAACATTGCTTCGTACCAAGTCAAAGTGGGCGATGTGGTTGCGATTCGCGAAAAAGCTAAAAAACAAGTTCGTATTGCTGAAGCCTTGTCACTGGCAGAACAAACTGGCTTCCCAATGTGGGTGTCAGTCGATGCTAAGAAAATGGAAGGCTCACTCAAAAGCTGGCCTGATCGTGCGGACTTCAATCAAGAAGTCAACGAGTCACTCATCGTCGAATTGTATTCACGCTAATTTCCCGGCGTCAGAGCCTGTGGTTCTGACGCCTTTCGATATTCCATCAGCCTTATCGGCGTAACGAGCCGAGGGTATTGAAAGGACATTCATGCATAACAATCTGTTGAAACCACGAATTATTGAAGTTGAACCACTCGGTTTGGGTCATGCCAAAGTCGAGATGGAGCCGTTTGAGCGCGGTTATGGCCATACGCTGGGCAATGCTTTGCGTCGCGTTTTGTTGTCGTCGATGGTTGGTTACGCGCCAACTGAAGTGACGATTGCTGGCGTAGTTCACGAGTATTCATCGCTGGACGGCGTTCAGGAAGACGTAGTTGATATTCTGCTTAACCTCAAGGGCGTGGTGTTCAAACTGCATAGCCGTGATGAAGTCACGCTGACACTAAAGAAAGAAGGTGAAGGCGCAGTACTCGCATCCGATATCGACTTACCCCACGATGTGGAGTTGATCAATCCGGATCACGTGATTGCTCACCTGACCCCAGGCGGCAAGCTAGATATGCAAGTCAAAGTTGAGAAGGGCCGTGGTTACGTGCCTGGTAACGTTCGTCGTCTGGCTGAAGATGCAAACAAGACCATTGGCCGCATCATTCTTGATGCTTCATTTTCACCCGTTAAACGTGTTTCGTACTCTGTTGAGTCCGCTCGTGTAGAACAGCGTACCGACTTGGATAAGTTGGTCATGAACATCGAGACCAATGGCGTTATTACACCAGAAGAAGCGATTCGTCAGTCAGCACGCGTGCTGGTTGATCAATTGAATGTCTTTGCCGCACTCGAAGGTACAGAAACAGCAGCTGAAGTGCCATCGCGCGCTCCAACAGTTGATCCTATCTTGTTGCGTCCAGTGGATGATCTTGAACTCACCGTTCGCTCTGCTAACTGTCTCAAGGCTGAGAATATTTACTACATTGGTGATCTAATTCAGCGTAGCGAAAATGAATTGTTGAAGACGCCAAATCTGGGTCGTAAATCGCTCAACGAAATTAAAGAAGTACTTGCTTCACGTGGCCTCACGTTAGGCATGAAACTCGAGAACTGGCCACCAGCTGGTCTTGATAAGTAATTCGAGAAAATTCTCGACTGTTTAACTAATTTACCGGCCCGCGCAACCACTATTAGTCTCGAAAAGAGAACGTAGTTTAGCGATAGAAGAGCTGGATCTAATACTCTGAAAAGGAATTGTCATGCGTCATCGTCATGGACTTCGTAAGTTAAATCGTACTTCCTCGCATCGCTTAGCGATGTTGCGCAACATGACCGTATCATTGCTGCGTCATGAAGCAATCAAGACTACCGTGCCCAAAGCCAAAGAATTGCGCCGTGTTGTCGAGCCAATTCTTACCTTGGGCAAAACAGATACACTGGCGAATAAGCGTCTCGCTTTTAGCCGTTTGCGCGATCGTGAAATGGTCGTCAAATTATTTGCTGAACTAGGCCCACGTTACGCAAATCGTAACGGCGGCTATCTGCGTATTTTGAAAATGGGTTTCCGAGTTGGCGACAACGCACCTATGGCGTACGTTGAATTGCTGGATCGTCCTGAAGTGACCGATTCTGCAGAATAAGCTAAGCGGTAATGCACCAACATCAAAAGCCAGGCATGCCTGGCTTTTGTGCTTCTAGTCACACTAACTGAAAACTACAGGGCGATGTAATGCATGTATTGAGTGTCCAGCATTTACGTAAATCTTACGGCCAAGGCGCTCAGCGACATGAGGTCGTCAATGATTTGTCGTTCAGCTTGCGGCCTGGCGAATGTTACGGATTGCTCGGACCTAACGGTGCCGGCAAAACTACTACATTGAAGCTTTGCTTAGGACTCAGTGAGCCCGATAGCGGAAGTATTATGCTTGGCGGTCACCGTATCCCGGCAGAGGCACGGCGTGCTCGTATGCGCGTCGGTGTGGTGCCTCAGATGGATAGTTTAGATCCTGATTTCACGGTAGAAGAAAACTTATTGGTGTACGGGCGCTACTTCGGCATGAGTGATAAGCAAGTGCACGAACGTATTGATTGGTTGTTAGAGTTCGCTACGCTTACTGCCAAACGAAAAGCACAGATAGGCGAACTTTCGGGAGGCATGAAACGACGCCTAACCTTAGCTCGAGCTTTGGTGAATGATCCTGATTTAATTTTCATGGATGAGCCAACGACAGGTCTAGATCCACAAGCGCGCCACTTGATGTGGGAGCGGCTTAAAACTTTATTGGCCTCGGGGAAAACCATATTGTTGACTACTCACTTCATGGATGAGGCTGAGCGCTTATGTGATCGTCTCGCCGTGATTGATCAAGGGCAGTTAATTGCTGAGGGTGATCCGCGGGTGCTAATTGCAGAACACATCGAGCCACAAGTAGTAGAGGTCTATGGTGACAATGTGGCTGATTGGCTAACCCAAGCGCGGCCACTAGCTGACCGAGTAGAGTTGAGTGGTGAAACAGTATTTTGCTATACCCGCCAAACCGATGCTTTACTCAAAAATCTTTCAGAGCAAAGCGGCCTGCGTTATTTGCATCGACCTGCAAACTTAGAAGATTTATTTTTGAAACTTACCGGTCGCGAGATGCGAGATTGATGGCGATCATGCGTAATCGAATTTATCAACTGCCCTCGTTCAGCCTGCGTTTTTTTTCAGTCTGGCGTCGTAATTTTCTCGTCTGGCGTAAGCTCGCCATAGCTAGTGTCATTGGTAACATCGCTGAGCCATTAATTACTTTAGTCGCCTTTGGTTATGGTCTTGGTAGTCTGCTCAATGAGATTGACGGTGTTCGTTACATAGAGTTTTTAGCCAGTGGTGCTATTTCAATGTCTGTCATGATGGCTGCCTCATTCGAGGCGTTGTATTCAGCATTCTCGCGTATGCATGTTCAAAAAACCTGGGAATCACTGCTAAATACCCCGCTAGATTTAGATGACATTGTATTGGCAGAGATGCTGTGGGCCGCGAGTAAGGCCATGATTTCTGGTATGGCGATACTGGGGGTACTCTTTTTACTGGGTATAGGACTCCATCCCACGACACTGCTTGTGCCACCTATGCTGTTTTTGGTTGGTGTGACCTTTGCGTCGATCGCTTTAGTTGTGAATGCGATCGCTCGCGGTTATGATTTTTTTACTTACTATTTCACGCTGGTGTTAACGCCCATGATTTTTGTGTCGGGCGTTTATTATCCCGTCAGCCAGCTACCCTCGTGGCTGCAGCCGTTTGCGCAGATTCTCCCGCTCGGCGTCGCCGTTCAAGTTGTGCGACCATTGTTACTCGGCCAGCTGCCTGAAGCGGCCGTGCAGAATATACTTATCCTAATAAGTTACTGTTTTTTTGGTTTTTATCTAGCCACCGTATTGACCCGACGTCGCTTGCTCAAATAGTCATCCACCAAAGCCCATGGATCAAGCCTTACTCGTTTTAACTAATGTGCCCGACTTGCAGTGTGCGCAATTGGTTGCAAGGACACTGGTCGAGTCGCGATTAGCAGCATGCGTCAACTTACTGCCCGCAGTGCAATCTATCTATCGCTGGCAAGGTCAGATTGAAGAAGCGACTGAGATCCTGTTGATTATAAAAACCACGTCACAACAAGTCGATAGTTTGCAGAAGGCGATAGTACGACTTCATCCGTACGAAGTTCCAGAAATTATTGCTATGCCCATCGTTACCGGGTATGCGCCTTATTTGCAGTGGATAGCCACTGAAACAGCGAAAGACAGTCATGCGTAATTGGATTTGTTCGCTACTTTCTTTCATTTGCTTGCTTGGTGTGGTTACAGCCCCTAGCCATGCAGACGATGATTTTTTGCCGCCTGAAAAAGCGTTTCGCGTAAGCGCCCGCTTGATCGATGCAAAATCAATTGAGGTAAATTTTCAGATTGCAGAAGGCTATTACCTGTATCGCGAACGACTTGTATTTAAAGCAGAAGGCGCGTCGCTAGGTGAGCCTGATATACCTCATGGGAAAGTTAAATTTGATCCTAACTTTGAAAAAGAGGTTGAAACCTTCCGGCAGCAATTAATCGTTCGTATCCCGGTTGAAAATAGCGATAAATTCACACTTACCGTCGGCAACCAGGGGTGTTCCGATAAAGGTTTGTGTTATGCGCCTATGGAAACCATTTTCCGGCTATCCAGCCTGTCGATAAAAAACCAAGGCGCAACTGATACCAGCGATGCACAAGCGACGAATCCAGTAATTAAGCAAGAGCAGGATGGAGAGTTTGGACGCATCCAGACATCGCTAGCGAGTGGAAAATTATCGCTAATACTTCCTTTGTTTTTCTTGTTGGGTTTGGGATTGTCATTGACACCTTGCGTATTACCCATGGTGCCGATTTTATCGTTCATCATTGTAGGTGAGGGTGTGCAAACCAGTCGTGGTCGTGGCTTCATACTGTCTTTATCCTATGCGTTGGGCATGGCTTTCGTTTATACCGCTTTAGGAATAGCCGCCGGTCTTTTAGGTGAGGGTTTAGCTGCTGCCTTACAAAAACCCTGGTTACTAACATCGTTTGCTTTACTGATTGCGGTCATGTCACTCGCCATGTTCGATGTCTATCAGTTGCAAATGCCAGCTTCATTGCAATTGCTATTGACGAAAATGTCTGAGCGTCAGAAGGGCGGAAAGTTAGTAGGCGTGTTCATCATGGGAGCGCTATCTGCGCTCATTGTGGGGCCTTGTGTGGCTGCGCCCTTAGCGGGTGCACTGGTGTATATCAGCCAGACGCGTAACGTGATTATTGGTGGAAGTGCCTTGTTTGTTATGGCACTCGGTATGAGCGTGCCGTTACTTTTGTTAGGTTTGTCGGCGGGTACGCTATTGCCCCGTGCTGGGCAGTGGATGAAAGTAGTTAAGCCGTTGTTTGGTGTAGTGATGCTGGCTCTCGCCCTGTGGATGGTTGCGTCATTAATTCCTGCGTGGTTATTAATGGCGGGCTGGGGACTACTCGCTGTTGCATATGGAATTTTTATACTGTGGTCGGGTCACTTGGGGTGGATTCCTAAATTATTGGGTGTGTTGTTCGTGGTACTTGGAGCGGTGCAGTGGGTAGGCATTGCTTCAGGTAGTGATAATCCTTTCGCTCCTTGGGATAATTTGCATGGAGAGCGTGCGCAGAAAACAGAATTTAAAAAAATAAAAACCGTAGAGGAATTAGATCAGGCATTGGCCAGCGCTGGTGGCAAGATCGTTATGTTGGATTTTTATGCGGACTGGTGTGTGTCTTGTATTGAGATGGAAAAACTCACCTTTACTGATCCAAAAGTTAAGCTAGTGATGGATCAGATGCTGCTATTGCAAGCCGACGTCACAGCGAATGATGCCGATGATAAGGCTCTACTAAAGCGCTTTGGTTTGTTCGGCCCTCCAGGGATCATTTTCTTTGGTCGCGAGGGACAAGAAATTCTTCAGGCGCGTGTTATCGGATTTAAAACTGCGGACTATTTTTTAAAGCTTTTGCAGCAAGTCCAGACGCAGTCAGCAAGCGCTAAATAGCCAGAAGCTATTTAGATAGATCGATAGTGTACTTTCCGGCCTGATTCAATCCGGTTATAGTAGTTGCCTTTTAAAGGGCGTATTAGTTCAAATAGGAGATCAAAATGGCACTTAAACTTGGCGATACCGCACCTGATTTTGAGCAGGATTCTTCCATTGGAAAAATTCACTTTCATGAGTGGGCGGGTGATTCATGGGTAGTTTTATTTTCGCATCCTGCCGATTTCACGCCGGTATGCACAACTGAATTAGGTTTAACCGCTAAATTAAAGCCAGAATTTGATAAGCGCAACGTCAAAGCGATTGCGCTTTCTGTTGATCCTGCGGATAAGCACACGAGCTGGATTAAAGATATCGAAGAAACTCAAAAAACAGTCGTGGGTTTCCCTATCGTGGCTGACGCTGATAAATCAGTATCAACACTGTATGACATGATTCATCCTAATCAGTCTGAAACAGCGACGGTGCGCTCGTTGTTTGTGATTGACCCAAAGAAAAAAGTGCGTTTAACCATTACTTACCCCATGAGTACCGGCCGTAACTTTGATGAAGTGTTGCGCGTTATCGATGCGCTTCAATTAACCGATGCGTACACCGTGGCCACACCGGGTGACTGGAAAGATGGCGATGATGTAATCATCCCTTTATCCGTGCAAGATGAAGCAGTGATTAAGCAAAAATATCCTAAGGGCTATCGCTCACCTAAGCCTTATTTGCGGATCACGCCTCAGCCTAATAAGTAAGCGCTTTAATTTTTCTTTTCATTCAATGAGCTGCTAGTCAATGGTTGTGTTGTAGCGGATTGCTGGGGGTGTGCCGCTGTGGGTTTGGCGGCGCGCCATCCGGTGCTTGTTGAGCTACTTCTAGCTGTATTTTTTTCGGACGCAGTATTTGGAAACGATTCCCCTGAATCGAGACCCGACGGGAAGGTGGAAAAAATAAAATCATCGTGTGATGGTGATGACTCTTCTTGAATACGGGATGGCTTGTTGTTGATCAAAGCGGCATTTTTCTGCTCGCTACCAGTCGATCGTCCTGTCTGTATTGCCGCAGGTTGAAACACCCCCGTCCCTCTTTTGGCGCGCGACTTTGAAGCGCCTGCACCCATCGTCTTCGTTGTATCGTCAAAGCGAAATTTTCCGGTATCGATTTTTAGTGCTTTGGCCATGAGATGAAATGACGAACTCCCTAAAACTTCTTCGACATCTTTCCCATAACCTTTTCTGTCCAAGCTAACCGAGTTATATTTTATATTGTCGAGAATTTTTTCTGCTTTGGAGTGTGTGGCTCGACCGGATGCTATTAATTGTTGTTTGATTTCAGCGCGTGCCAGCTTGGCTGAAGCTAGTAAATCAGGATTTTTGAATACTTCGGATGCAGGTTTGTGGGTAAAGACTAGATTAATGACCGTTGTGTTTTGATTAGAGATCGATTTTTCCTCTTGCAATACGACGACGTTGTCTGTCATATCTCCAGCTTTAATGTTCGGGTCACTTCGCGCGATGTATGACGCTAACTTATCCATGGCCTAGTTCCTTTGTGAAATTAGTGGCGCACCCGGAAAAGATGCGCCACTCGCCATGGGTCAGTAACGTGAATCGAAAAACAATTCTCTCTGCTATGTACTAAGTCGTGTTGTATAAAACGTCGGGTACGTACTACTGCAGTGCTATCCCGCTTTGCATAACCGAGCAATATCGCGCGAAAAATAGGTCAACACGCCATTTGCTCCGGCCCGTTTAAAGCACAGCATCGCTTCCATCATGGTTTTATCGTGATCGACCCAGCCGTTTTGTGCGGCAGCCTTGATCATCGCGTATTCCCCACTAACTTGGTACGCGAAGGTAGGCATTTTGAATTCATCTTTAACACGCCTAACGATATCTAAGTACGGCATTCCGGGTTTGACCATCACCATGTCAGCACCTTCAGCAATATCGAGAGCGACTTCGCGCAACGCTTCGTCACTGTTGCCTGGATCCATTTGGTAAGTAGCTTTACTACCTTTACCTAAATTCGCAGCAGACCCTACAGCATCGCGGAATGGACCATAAAAGGCCGACGCGTATTTTGCCGAGTAGGCCATGATGCGCGTGTGAATATGGTGTTCATGTTCTAGAGCTGCACGAATCGCACCTATGCGTCCATCCATCATGTCGGATGGCGCGACGATATCTACGCCCGCTGCTGCTTGTGCCAGCGCCTGTTTTACCAATAGTGGTGTGGTTTCATCATTCAAAACATAGCCATTCGCATCGAGCACACCATCTTGACCGTGGCTGGTATACGGATCGAGAGCGACATCGGTCAAGATACCCAATTCGGGAAAGCGAGCTTTCAGCTCACGTACTGCGCGTGGTACCAAACCTTCGGGATTCGTCGCTTCAATACCATCAGGCGTTTTGAGCGAGGGATCAATCACCGGAAACAGCGCCAACACGGGAATGCCTAACTTCACGCAATCCTCGGCAATCGGTAGCAGTAAATCCACTGATACTCGCTCGACACCAGGCATTGACGGTACGGCCTCACGTCTATTTTTACCGTCGAGAATAAATACCGGATAAATCAGATCTGAGGGAGTGATGATGTTTTCACGCATTAAGTCGCGTGAAAATCCATCGCGGCGCATACGACGCATACGAATCGAAGGGAACTGCGGATCAGGGTAAGTGGACATGATTTTCCGTAATAGTCTGAGTCAGGGGAAGCGACTCTTTAGTTTGCTGCCGCTAAGCAGCGAACTTTTTTCGCTACTTACCCTCAGACTAGCGGGTGATCTTCACCCCCCGCTTCTCCTCCCTTAGCGGGGCCGAGTCGTCTGCGGGCGAACGGCGTTGGACCCTGGAGATCTTCCCCTTTCTCCAGGGATTTTTTTATTTTGTTTAATCCGGCGTTGCTTCAGTCGAAGCGCCTTTTTCTACTAGCCCGAGCAAACGACGTATGGTGTCATCAGCCTCTTCTATACCCACCCGTTTTGTTGCCGAAAATAGTTGGGCAGAGAAGGGTAGCGGCGTGCCAGTTTCGTCAACATAACTTGACAGCACCGTATGTGCAAGTCGCAGTGCATCAGCGGCTTCGCTGCGATTAAGCTTATCAGCCTTGCTTAAAAGGCAATGAACCGGTTTCCCAGTCCCTGCAAACCACTCGAGCATTTGTATGTCGAGCTCAGTAAACGGCCGCCGTGCGTCCATGATCAAGACCAAGGCGACCAGGGTTTCTCTGATTTTTACGTAGCGTCCCAGCAGCTCTTGCCAATGATCTTTAGCTGAGCCAGATACTTCCGCGTAGCCGTAACCCGGCAAATCGACCAGAAACGCGTTGATCTCTTCGACGTTAGTCTCATCCTTGCGGTGTTGGCCGACGTGGGCACCACCCAGCGAGAAAAAATTGATGTGCTGCGTACGTCCGGGTGTCTTTGAGGCGAAAGCTAGCTTCTTTTGGTTACAAAGCAGATTAATCGCCGTGGATTTGCCCGCATTGGAGCGACCGGCGAAGGCAATCTCCGGGACGTTATATTTTGGTAAATCACCGAGGCGATTGACCGTAGTAAAAAAGCGAGCTTGCCAGAGGAGGGACATGTCGGAGCCCTAATGGGTCAGGGGCAAGATAAGGGGTGCCATTGTAGTACAATGTCAGGCTGTTATCGGTGCTGAAAAAAGCTTGTTCAGTTGGTTCGACGAGCGTTCTCAGAAACCGCAAAAAAATCCTTCTCCATTACCGGGTGTTTGAATGAATCGTGCTCTACCAATATTCGCTAAGTTCGTCTGCGTTGCGCTGATGAGTTTTTCTGTTGCCTGGGCTAATGAGGAGAAAGCGCCAGCGGCCGCTGATCCTGCTAAGGGCAGCACGCTGTATACGAATGGCGATCCAGCGCGTGGTATTTTGGCGTGCGTTGCATGTCACGGTGCAGCGGGTAATTCGACCATCACTCAAAACCCTAAGTTGGCGGGCCAACACGACGCCTACATTCAAAAGCAATTGCACGATTTCAAAGGCCCAGGCCGCAACAATGCAGTGATGACGGGTATTGCGAAAGCCTTGGGTGAAGATGATGTGCGAAACATTGCAGCTTTTCTAGAGCAACAAAAACCAGCTCCCGGTTCAGCGCGAAATAAAAACACCGTTGATCTCGGTAAGAAAATTTACCGCGCGGGTATCGCAGAAAAACAAGTGCCTGCCTGCGCAGGTTGTCATGGTCCGAATGGTGCAGGAATTCCAGCCCAGTATGCACGCATAGCAGGTCAGCATCAAGATTACACCGTTACTCAATTAACGAATTTCCGTACTGGTACGCGTGCCAATAGTGCGCAAATGACGGCTGTTGGTAAGCGTATGTCGGATGAAGAAATGCAGGCGGTCGCAGACTATATCGCAGGCCTCAGATAATCGTTCGTCTGCGCGGTTTTCTAGTAACGGTACTGCGATAGCAGTACAGCGCGACAAATTCGATATAAAGGGGTGGCCGATGCCGCCCCTTTTTTATTCGTGCGCAGCTAATTAAATAAAAAAGTAAACGAGATGAATGTAAGCACTGAAGGCATTGTTTTACAAACCCGACGCCGTTGGCTGTCGGATGTCGTCGAGCTACTATCCTCGATGCGGTTTTCAATCAGCTTGTTAACCGTGATTGCTATCGCATCCGTCATAGGCACGGTGGTGACTCAAAATGAGCCCATGCCTAATTACGTTAATCAGTTTGGGCCATTCTGGTCTGACATCCTGGGTCGGTTTTCGATTTATTCCGTCTACGCGGCGTGGTGGTTTTTGTTGATCATGGCATTCCTAGTCACATCGACGTCTTTGTGTATTGCGCGTAATGCCCCAAAGATGATCGCTGACATGAAAAGTTGGCGTGAGAGTGTGCGTGAGCAGTCATTGCGTAACTTTCATCATCGTGTGGAATGGAGTTCAGCGAATGCTCGTGAAGCGTTTGCACAGGAAGTCGGACGCAAAGTGGCCGCTAAAGGTTATCAATGGAAGCTGGTCGAAAAAGACGGCGCAACGCTGCTGACAGCAAAGCAAGGTGCTGCAAATAAGCTGGGCTATATTTTTGCGCACTCTGCCATAGTGATCATTTGTATTGGTGGTTTGCTCGACTCGAATATTCCTATCGGCATTCAACAATGGCTGTACGACAAATCGCCGTTTATAGGCAATGGCATCATCGCTGAGGTTCCTGCTAAGCATAGGCTGGGCTTGGGTAATCCTTCGTTTCGTGGAAACACCTTTGTACCTGAAGGAGCGAGTAGCAACACTGCCATCATTCCCGTTGGCGAAGGCGTCATGATTCAAGAGTTGCCATTCACTTTGCAGCTGAAGAAATTTGTGATCGATTTTTATGCGACAGGCATGCCCAAGTTGTTTGCCAGTGAGGTGTTGGTCACTGACCATGAAACAGGTAAAACGTTTCCAGCCACAATCAAGGTAAATGAGCCATTGATCTATAAAGGTATGGCGGTCTATCAATCTAGCTTTGAGGATGGAGGAAGTCATCTCAAGCTGCTGGGTTATCCAATGAAGGGGCCGAATAATCAACAGTTTCAGGTTGAAGGTGATGTGGGTCGTTCCACTCCGCTATTAGGAAGTACAGGAAGTGAATATGTGATTGAGTGGTCAGGTTTTCGACCGTTTAATGTTGAAAATACTTCGGCAGCGAATGGACAAGACGTGCGTGCGGTAAACCAGAACAAAGGCTTTAGCGAGAAATTCACCACCAAGCTGGATGAGCAATTAGGGTCGGCGGCGAAAAACAAAAAAACCAAAGACCTCAAAAATGTTGGGCCCAGCGTTCAATACAAATTACGCGATAAGACTGGTCAGGCTCGCGAATTTAATAATTACATGCTGCCAGTGACTATCGATGG
>JBEGSP010000199.1:0-6664 GCA_041179845.1 Pseudomonadota bacterium | reverse complement strand
GTGTTTTTCGCTCGCTTCTTTGACTGGTGCAGCGCGCGAAGGGACGCAGGTACGCATTAACGATCCGAAATGCGTGGCAAAGACCTTTCCTGATTATTTCGATGCGCTGGCCAGTATTGTTCAGCGGAGCTAAAACATCGTGTCAACTATTCCCGTCATCACTATCGATGGTCCGACTGCTTCTGGCAAAGGCACCGTCGCTAGCCGAGTAGCGAGTCATTTAGGTTTCGGTTTGCTCGATTCAGGTGCGCTGTATCGACTCACCGCGCTCTCGGCACTTGAGGCAAACATCGAATTGACGAATGAGTCTGCATTGGCAGAGCTAGCTGCCAAACTCGATATTCATTTTGAAGGTGAGCGCATACTGCTCTCAGGCCGTGAAGTTTCTAATGATATTCGTGCCGAAGCGGTTGGTGTGGCAGCCTCAAAAATTGCCACTTTGGCTAAAGTTCGCAGCGCTCTCGTGATGTTGCAGCACGATTTTCGTCGTATGCCGGGTCTGGTCGCTGATGGTCGTGACATGGGGACCGTGATTTTTCCTGATGCGCCCCTCAAGGTATTCTTGACAGCGAGCGTCGAGGCGCGGGCTGAAAGACGCTATAAGCAATTGATTGACAAAGGTTTTTCTGCTAATATGGCAGACCTTTTGCAGGATTTGCGAGAGCGTGACGAGCGAGATACTCAGCGCGCCATTGCACCGCTAAAACCAGCTGAAGGAGCGAAGCTGCTCGATACATCTCATATGAGTATTGATCAGGCAGTTGAGCAGGTACTGGGTTGGTATCACCCCGCACCCTGAAGTAAGAAGTCGTTTTGATGTTCTGGCGCCTCGCTGTGCGCAATGCTCGGCAAGGTATCTGACAACCTAACCCATACGCGGCAATTCCGCTGTGTTTGGATAACCTTTCTAAATTATGTCTATAGCTACCCAATCCCCCGCATCCTCCGGCATGGAAAGTTTTGCCGCTCTATTTGAAGAATCTTTGTCGCGCCAGGATATGCGCTCGGGCGAGGTCATTTCGGCGGAAGTTGTTCGCCTTGACCACAACTTTGTGATCGTTAACGCCGGTTTGAAATCCGAAGCGTTTATTCCGATCGAAGAATTCAAAAACGATAATGGCGAGCTCGAAGTCAACATTGGTGACTTTGTTAGCGTTGCTATCGAGTCTCTCGAAAATGGTTTCGGTGACACCATACTGTCGCGTGACAAAGCTAAGCGTCTCGCATCTTGGCTCTCGCTCGAAAAAGCGATGGAGTCTGGCGAGTTGGTTACTGGTACCGTCAGCGGTAAAGTTAAAGGTGGTCTGACTGTTCTTACCAATGGCATTCGTGCTTTCCTTCCTGGTTCGCTGGTGGATACGCGTCCTGTGAAAGACACCACGCCATTTGAAGGCAAGACCATGGAGTTCAGAGTTATCAAGCTGGACCGTAAACGTAATAACGTGGTGTTGTCACGCCGTGCTGTGATCGAAGCTTCTATGGGTGAAGAGCGCGCGAAACTGATGGAAACGCTGAAAGAAGGCACCATCGTTACCGGCGTTGTTAAGAACATTACCGATTACGGCGCGTTCGTTGATCTGGGTGGTATCGATGGTCTGTTGCACATCACTGATTTGGCATGGCGTCGTGTGCGTCATCCTTCTGAAGTACTGGCTGTTGGTCAAGAGATCACCGCTAAAGTACTTAAGTACGATCAAGAGAAAAACCGCGTATCGCTGGGCGTTAAACAGTTAGGTGACGATCCTTGGACAGGCTTGGCACGTCGCTACCCACAAAGCACCCGTTTATTCGGCAAGGTAACTAACCTGACTGATTACGGCGCATTCGTGGAAGTCGAACAAGGTATTGAAGGTCTGGTTCACGTTTCTGAAATGGACTGGACAAATAAAAACGTCGCTCCTTCCAAAGTTGTTCAACTGGGCGATGAAGTGGAAGTTATGGTGCTTGAGATTGACGAAGAGCGTCGCCGTATCAGCCTCGGCATGAAACAGTGCAAAGCTAATCCTTGGGATGATTTTGCTATCTCCCACAAGAAAGGCGACAAAGTATCTGGCGCCATCAAATCGATTACTGATTTCGGTGTCTTCATTGGTTTGGCAGGCAACATCGATGGTCTGGTTCATTTATCCGATTTGTCGTGGACTGAAACCGGCGAAGAAGCTGTACGTCGTTTCAAAAAGGGTGATGATCTGGAAGCGGTTGTGTTGGCTATCGACGTTGAGCGTGAGCGCGTTTCACTAGGCGTCAAACAACTCGAAGGTGACCCATTCAATAACTACTGCGCAATGAATGACAAGGGCGCATTAGTGACGGGTGTTGTTAAGTCAGTTGAACCTAAGGGCGCTGTGATTCAGTTGTCTGAAGAAGTCGAAGGCTATCTGCGTGCTTCTGAGATTTCTCGTGACCGCGTTGAAGATGCCGGGACTCACTTAAAAGTAGGTGATGAGGTTGAGACTATGATTCTGAACGTCGACCGCAAGGCTCGTGGTATTCAACTGTCGATCAAAGCAAAAGACAGTGCAGATACTCAAGAAGCCATGCAGAAAATGACGACAGATACATCAGCTTCGTCAGGCACGACCAGTCTCGGCGCACTGTTGAAAGCCAAGCTAGACAATAAATCCTGATAGGGATCACTCTGATGACAAAATCGGAGCTGATTGCCCGTTTGGCCGAGCGTTATCCGCAGCTAGTGGCCAAAGATGCGGATTTCGCTGTCAAGACCTTGCTTGATGCGATGACCGATGCTCTCTCTGCTGGGCAGCGCATCGAGATTCGTGGCTTTGGCAGTTTTGCGTTGAATAGTCGTCCGCCAAGGATAGGCCGTAATCCCAAGTCGGGTGATACGGTGATGGTTCCGGAAAAACGGGTCCCTCACTTTAAGCCGGGTAAGGAATTACGGGAGCGGGTTGATGCTATGGTTGGTCAACCCATCAAGGACGACTGAATTTCTAGTTTTTCCCTGAAAACGGTACCCTCGGGTGCCGTTTTTTTACGCCGGCTTGTCGGGCTTGGGAAGACTCTGATTTCTTTTCGCGTACAATTCAGCAACATCAAGAGAGCATGATCTGAAATTGTTTTCCCAATGAAGCTACTTTTCCGTTTAATCGCTCTGGCCCTCTTCGTGGTGTTTTTCGACTTTGCGTTGAAAAATACGGACGAGGTCGTGCTACATTTTTTCTGGGGTAGTCAGACTCGCTCCCCCATTATTATTCTCTTGCTGATGTTTTTCATCGCCGGTGCTGCGATGGGCGTGCTGGCGATGGTGACAACCGTACTCAGCTATCGTCGCGAACTGGCTCGCTACAAAAAAGAAGTAGAAGATCAGAAGAAAGAAGCTGTCGCCGTAGCCCAGGTGCGTGATCGACCGCCACCTCCAGAAAGTATTATTGAACAGGTAGGTCTATGACCTGCCTAGCCGGATAAATCGTATCTATGGAATTCGAAACCTGGTGGCTTCTGGGTGTTCCCTTATTTTTCGCGCTCGGTTGGATTGCGGCGCGTATCGATATACGACACGTGATTAATGAATCACGTAGTTTGCCCAACAATTACTACAAAGGTCTGAATGCGCTTCTGGATGAAGATCCGGATAAAGCGATTGAAATTTTTGTTGATATTGCGCGATTGGATCCAGAAACAGCAGAGCTGCATTTTGCATTAGGAAGTTTATTTCGTCAGCGCGGTGATATCGAGCGTGCCGTGCGAGTTCATCAAAATTTATTAGCCAGACCAGATTTGTCTGCTGAGGTGGCTGGCAAGGCTCGCTACGAATTAGGGCAAGATTTTTTAAAAGCCGGTTTGCTCGATCGTGCAGAAGAAACGTTTCATCAGTTGGCAGGGTCGCAGTACGCGAATAAAGCTAGCCGCGCATTACTAGAAATTTATCAGCGAGAAAAAGAATGGAAGCGCGCTATAGATGCAGCATTAGCGTTGCAAATGTCCGGTGCCGGAGCCTATCAAAAAGAGATCGCTCAATTTCATTGTGAGATAGCGCAGGATGAGTTGGTTCATGTGAGTGCCGATGCCGCGCTGCAGACACTAGAAAAAGCCTTAGCGCATGATCGAAACAATGTTAGAGCCATGATGCTGATCGGTGACGCACTGATGGCCAAAGGTGATATCGAGGCTGCATTGCAGGCTTGGCGGCGGGTCGAACAACAGAGTGTCCCGCATGTTGCTCTCGTAGCGCAACGGCTGATGGATGGTTACCGTGCAGTTGGTCGTTCACGTGAGGGCGCTAATCTCTTAAAAACCTATCTATCAGAGGCGCCCTCGATTGATTTACTCGAGGTTGTGTTCAAGGCAGTACTTGAACTCGATGGTGCTAGCAGCGCGAATCAATTAGTCAGTGATGAATTGCGTCGCACGCCTACGTTACTAGGTCTCGATAAATTAATTGAAGCTCGCTTGATGGATGCACCACCAGAGGGGCGCGCAGAGCTATCGCTTATCAAAAGTCTGGTCGGTGGCTATGCGCAGAAGCTGGCGCGATATCGTTGCAATCATTGTGGTTTTAAAGCAAAGCAATTTTATTGGCAATGCCCAGGTTGTAGTCAGTGGGAGAGCTATGCTCCGCGTCGTAGCGAAGAGTTGTCTGCGATGAATCAAGGTTAAGTAAATCTGCATTAACTAGTCCACTCGCATCATCTTGCTATTTCACCTAGGTGTTTATTGCGCCTATCGGACTTTTCACATGTAATTCGCACCATGCGAATAAATCATACTTTCTTTAATCTTTACTTCAACGTAATTGCAGTCTAATTCGGTTGGCGTTGCTATTCCTGGCACCGTCATTCATTAAACCGAATTGGAGAAATTTCATGGTGAAGAAGTTTTTGATACTCGCTACAACGATCTTCGCATTGTTTGCGTTTCAGCCAGCGTTTGCAGCCGTCGAAATTAATACTGCCGATCAGGCCGCTCTCGATGGTATTGCCGGGATAGGTCCAGCCACATCAAAAGCCATACTGGATGAGCGCAAAAAAAATGGCAATTTTAAAGACTGGTCTGATCTTGAGCAGCGTGTAAGAGGTATAGGCGATCGTAATTCAGTCAAGCTCTCCGCCGCAGGTCTCGTAGTGAATGGTCAGCCGAGAAATCCTTCAATGTCGTCAGATAAGCCAGCCAAGCCAGCCAAAGTCTCGGCTGAGTCGACCAAGCCTGCGCAGCAAAAAAACTGATCAGCTCTTACTAAGTTAAAGCCCTACTCCGAGCTTGGTATCTCTCGGTGTGACGCTGGCAGATTTTTGAGGTCTGCCTGTCAGCGTCACTAGGATTAAAATGGGGGTTTTCATCCTTGTCATTACGGATAAACCTCAACATGCCATTCCCAACTATCGAGGACCTGGTCGGTAATACCCCTCTGGTGCAGCTAAAGCGACTACCTGGCGAGGATGCTGCTCGTCGTAACAACATCATTCTTGGAAAGATGGAGGGTAATAACCCCGCTGGATCGGTAAAAGACAGGCCTGCCTTGTCTATGATCAAGCATGCAGAAGAGCGCGGTGAAATTAAACCGGGCGATACGCTGATCGAAGCTACTAGCGGCAACACGGGTATAGCGCTCGCTATGGCGGCAGCCATGCGCGGCTACAAAATGATTTTGCTTATGCCTGAAAATCTCAGCCTTGAAAGGCGGCAAAGCATGGCAGCTTATGGCGCTGAAATAGTGTTAACTCCCAAGACAGGTGGCATGGAATACGCTCGTGATTTGGCAGATCAGATGCAGAAAGAAGGCAAGGGACTGATACTTGATCAGTTCGCAAATCCCGACAATCCACGTGCACATTACGAGGGAACGGGCCCTGAAATCTGGCGTGATACCCAAGGCAAGGTCACACACTTTGTGAGTGCTATGGGTACCACAGGGACCATCATGGGTGTGTCGAAGTATTTGAAAGAGCAGAACCCTGCGATAACTATAGTGGGTGCCCAACCCGAGGATGGATCGCAGATACCCGGAATACGTAAATGGCCCGAGGCCTACCTTCCCAAAATCTTTGATCGAGCCCGAGTCGATCAGGTAGAGAACGTTAGCCAAGCAGCGGCCGAACAGATGGCCCGCCGCATGGCGGTCGAAGAGGGAATATTTGCGGGTATTTCAGCAGCAGGTGCGTGCGAGGTTGCGTTGCGCGTATCGCAAACGGTTGAAAATGCCATTATTGTGTTCATTGTTTGCGATCGGGGCGACCGCTATTTGTCGACCGGGGTTTTTCCTGCCTGATTGGTTGCCTGATGCGTCGATATATATTTAGATAGATATGTCGCTTGCTACGGTGCTTGATGTAGTGCTCGATGTAGTGCTCGATGTAGTTTTTGAGACTGCGTTTGACACATCCTCAGGCAGTACGGCTAGGATTCTTAACCGGACTGCCTGAATCCGCGTTGATGGCTTCAATGACTAGCTTGCTTAGGTTTGAATTGCTTGTCACTGATACGGAATTTTTCCCGTCTATCTCCCATTAAAGTCCTCAGCTCTCGAATACTCAAATCACTGACCTCGTGCATCCGTATTAGCAGCGAAGCACCCACCGGCAGTCGACGGTGACGAATTTTACTAATTACTGGTGGTGCTACTTCTAAGGCTCGGGATAGAGCTGCATCGTTTTTTAGGTGCAGCTTATCGATGATCGTGTCCAGCAAATTATTGGGGTCGTAGGCC
>JBEGSP010000198.1:0-14157 GCA_041179845.1 Pseudomonadota bacterium | reverse complement strand
CACCCATGACGATTAAGGCGTCGGTTTCACCGGTCGCATCCAATGCCGATTTCAAGCGCTCAGGATACTTTTTAGAATCTTTGAATTTGAGTGTATCAACCGGCAAAATTTCCTGACCAATATCATAGCGGCCTTCTTGATCTAGCAAAGCATCAATCCGCTCACGTGCGCGTATGCAAGAAGGTTTGCTGTCGCTGATGCAAATGGCTAAAACCACATCCATGCTGACTAAACTGGCCGAGAAAAAATTGCCGTTTATTTCTGTCTTAACGGATCCTACGATGGGCGGTGTATCCGCATCGTTTGCCTTCATGGGTGATGTGGTGATTGCCGAACCTAAAGCCTTGATTGGCTTTGCGGGTCCACGCGTGATTGAAAATACTGTGCGTGAAAAACTTCCCGAAGGTTTTCAGCGCTCGGAATTCATCATTCAAAAAGGCGCTATCGATATGATTGTTGATAGACGTAAGATGCGTGAAGAAATTGCGCGATTGCTGGCACTGCTGCAAAACCAGCCACCCGAAGTGCTTGCCTAAGCGACGTTTCATGCACATTAACCCGGGCAGGCTGTCCGGGTTTTTCATTTTTACCTCCGCTAATTCCATCTGATTTCTATGCCAGCTACTAATTTGTCACTCAGCGATTGGCTGTTGCGCCTTGAAGGTATGCATCCCAAAGCGATCGATATGGGGTTAGATCGGGTGGCTGCAGTTGCCAAACTACTTGGTTTGACATTTGGCTGCCCTGTGATCACCGTAGGTGGTACGAATGGCAAAGGTTCCACGTGTGCCATGCTTGAATCTATCTTGCTGCAGGGTGGTTACCGTGTTGGTCTGTATACCTCGCCGCATCTAATTCATTTTAATGAACGAGCACGTATCAATGGTGAGATAGCCAGTGATGACGCTTTATGCGCTGCGTTTGAAAAAGTGGAAGCAGCGCGGCGTGATATATCGCTGACCTACTTTGAATTTTCAACGCTGGCTATTTTGCTGCTCTTTGTAGAAGCGAATCTCGATGCTGTCATTCTTGAAGTGGGTTTGGGTGGTCGACTAGATGCCGTCAATATCATCGATGCCGATGTCGCTATTGTGACTAGCGTTGATCTCGACCATCAAGATTATTTAGGCGACACCCGTGAAGCAATAGGTTTTGAGAAAGCTGGTATTTATCGCGCTGGCCGCGCTGCTATATGCAGCGATCCTGCGCCACCTGCATCGCTCATAGACCACGCCACGGCAATAGGTGCTGATCTGTGGCTGTTTGGGCGTGATTTTAATTATTCCGGCGATCGACAACAGTGGAACTACGGTGGTCGCGGCCTGCGTCGTAATTCACTAGCCTACCCCAGCCTGCGCGGCGCTAATCAGTTGCTAAACGCCAGTGCGGCCTTGGCTGCCCTGGAAGCTTTGCGCGATCGTTTGCCCTTAGGTGCGCAAGAGGTGCGCAATGGTTTGGTGATGGTTGAGCTGCCCGGTCGTTTTCAGGTGCTGCCGGGACGACCACAAGTCATACTGGACGTGGCACACAATCCTCATGCGGCCGCCACCTTAGCTCAAAATTTAGACAACATGGGTTTTTTCCCCTTTACCTTCGCCATCCTTGGGGCAATGTCGGACAAGGATGTGATTGGGGTGATTTCGCACTTAAAAGACAAGATTGACCATTGGTATCTCACCGGACTTCCACTGGATCGCGCAGCAGATACCGAGTATCTGGCGGACTGTCTGCGGCAGGCTGGTGTCCAAGAGAGTGCCGAGAAGGGCGCCGAATGCACCATTCGGCACTTTCTCAACCCTCAGGAGGCCTTTACAGAAGCTAAGAGAATAGCCTCTGAGAATGATAGAATTGTGGTCTTCGGATCATTCCTCACAGTCGCCGGTGTCATGGCTCTCAAAACGACTGATTGAGCTTCGCTTGTTGCAGATATTTTCAGGTAATTAGACGATTCATTTTATGGGCTTGTTTTCGTTCTCAGGCAAAGGCAAGCAGGATGCCGACGATGATGTTGAGGTGCCGGTTCGGCCAAGACGTCGTGGTAGCAAGGCGCAGGATGAGGAACCTATCGATCCTATGCTGCCGGAAAAAAAGCGTGCGCGCCGGCGTTTGATCGGTGCTAGCGCTTTGGTGCTGGCCGCTATCATTGGCTTGCCGATGATTTTCGATTCCGAACCCAAGCCGCTTGCCGACGATATCGCTATACAAATTCCATCCCGTGATAAACCGGGTGCATCGGCGGGCACAACCAATGAAATGGCGCCGCTTCCAGTGCCGCTGGTTGAACCTAAAAAAACGCTAATCGTACCAACGACGACTGGTTCGACCGAATCAAAAGTTGAAGCCAAGTCAGAACCAAAGCTTGAACCCGCGCCGATACCTAGCGCTGCTGAAAAAACACCAGCGGCTCAGAACCTGAAGCCATCGGGCGAAAAGGCAACTCAAAAATCAACTGAGCGGGCAACCTCAGAAAAAGCATCGAGTTCGCATTTTATATTGCAGGTGGCCGCGGTAGCGAGCAAGACCAAAGCAGACGAATTGCAGGCGAAGTTAAAACAGGCAGGAATTAAGTCGTATTCGCAAAAAATCAGCACTAAGGATGGTGAGCGTTACCGCATACGTGTAGGTCCTTATGGCAGTCGCGATGAAGCAGACAAAATGCGAACCCGCTTGATTAAAATGGGTCTTTCTGTAGCGGTTCAGTCGGTATAAGTTTTTCTTCTCTGAGTAGTTTTTGAGGGAGTCAGCGATGTGTGGCATTGTCGGTGTCGTTTCGCATGGTCCGGTTAATCAGATCATTTATGACGCTTTGCTGCTTTTGCAGCATCGTGGTCAAGATGCTGCGGGTATTGCAACCAGTCATGGTAGTGCGTTTAGCATGCACAAAGCCAATGGTTTAGTACGTGATGTATTCCGCACTCGTAATATGCGTTCGCTTCCAGGTAACTCAGGTATCGGTCAATGCCGTTATCCAACCGCCGGATCGTCGAGTGAAGAAGAAGCGCAGCCGTTTTACGTGAATGCACCATTCGGTATTACGTTGGCTCACAACGGTAATCTGACGAATGCGGATCAATTAAAAATTGAAATGTTCCGCAATGATCGCCGACATATCAATACCGATTCCGATTCCGAAGTCTTGTTGAATGTGCTGGCACATGAAATTCAGCAAGCCACCACCGGTTTGTTATTGGATCCTGCGGTTATTTTCAAGGCTGTGTCGGCGCTGCATCAGCGCGTTCGTGGTTCGTATGCAGTGGTGTCGCAGATTGCCGGTTATGGCTTACTCGCATTTCGTGATCCGTATGGCATTCGCCCACTTTGCATAGGTTTCAACGATACCGATCGTGGCCCGGAATATTTGGTGGCTAGTGAGTCAGTGGCGCTGGAAGGTTTGGGCTTTCATTTCTTGCGCGACGTTATGCCGGGTGAAGCGATTTTCATCGACAACGATGGCAAGCTCTACAACCAGCAATGCGCTACTAACCCTACATTAAATCCCTGTGCTTTCGAGTTCGTTTATCTGGCACGACCTGATTCAGTGATTGATGGCGCATCGGTGTATGCGACACGTTTGCGTATGGGCGAGCATCTAGCTGAAAAAATTCGTAAAGAATTTCGTGACGGTGAAATTGATGTGGTCATGCCGATTCCTGATTCATCGCGGCCTGCTGCGATGGAGCTCGCGCTAAAACTCAATTTGCATTATCGCGAAGGCTTTATCAAAAATCGTTATATTGGTCGCACCTTCATCATGCCGGGTCAAGGCGTGCGCAGCAAATCAGTGCGGCAAAAATTGAATGCCATTAGTTCGGAATTCAAAGGTAAGAGCGTCTTGCTGGTCGACGATTCCATCGTGCGCGGAACCACCAGCCGCGAGATCGTGCAGATGGCGCGTGACTCAGGTGCTAAGCGAGTGATCTTTGCCTCGGCTGCGCCACCCGTAAAATATCCGAATGTGTATGGCATTGATATGCCGACGCGCAATGAGTTGATTGCTTACGGACGCACTCAAGAAGAAGTGTGCCGCGAAATTACAGCTGACGCTTTGGTCTACCAAGATATTGATGCGATGAAGCGCTCTATTACCGATGTGAATCCGTTGCTAAAAAAATTCGAAGCGTCATGCTTTGATGGGGAATACATCACCGGCGATATTTCGCGCGATTACCTCGATAAAGTCGAGTACGCTCGTCAACATCCCAAAGTAATTATGGAAGATATCGTTAGAACGCAACTCAACCTGAACCTGGCACAAATCGAATAAAAACTTTAGCTATCCAGGCAGGACAAGGGATTCCATGAACGACGGAAAAAAATTCGGCTTCACCACCACCATACTTCACAGCGACCGCCAAAAGCCCATCGAGCATGGCTCGCTGCACAAACCTATTCATACCGCCGTTGCCTACGGCTATCGCGATGCGCGTGAATTAGCGGATGTTTTTCAGGGTAAGAAACCCGGCTATCGTTATGGTCGTCAAGGCAATCCTACCGTTACCGCTTTAGAAGAAAAAATCACGCGCATGGAAGAGGGTGTTTCCACCCTATGCTTTGCAACCGGTATGGCCGCCATTGGTGCGTTGGTACAAGCCTTGTTGCGCACGGGTGATCATGTTGTTTCGTCTGCCTTTTTGTTTGGTAATACGAATAGCCTCTGGCAAACCGT
This sequence comes from Pseudomonadota bacterium, assembly GCA_041179845.1. Classification (GTDB taxonomy): domain Bacteria; phylum Pseudomonadota; class Gammaproteobacteria; order Burkholderiales; family Burkholderiaceae_D; genus Pernthalerella. The sequence goes on along the minus strand of JBEGSP010000198.1, from coordinate 9,491 downwards.
CGATCTACAGGGTATGCCCGTCAGTTTTGTGGATGCAACTGATGTCGCCAACGTTGAGCGCGCACTTAAGCCTACGACGCGTATGGTATTCGTTGAAACCATCGCAAATCCGCGTACGCAAATCGCCGATCTGGCGCGTATAGGTGCGTTGTGCCGCGAGCGCGGCATTCTCTACGTGGTGGATAACACCATGACTTCACCGTATCTATTTCGTCCCAAAGACGTTGGGGCAAGTTTGGTGCTTAATGCACTGACTAAATCCATCGGTGGGCATGGGAATGCGTTGGGTGGTAGTTTGACGGACACAGGATTGTTCGATTGGAGTCACTATCCGAATATCGCTGAAAGCTATAAGCGTTTTGCACCTGCGCAGTGGGGCATGGCGCAATTACGCGCTAAAGCATTGCGTGATTTTGGTGGAGCGCTTGGCCCAGAAGCTGCGCATCATTTGGCGGTAGGGTCAGAGACTATGGCCTTGCGAATAGAACGTGAATCGTTAACGGCACTTGCTCTGGCGACTAAGCTATCTGCCGATGCGCGCGTTGCGGCGGTGTATTACCCTGGTTTACCAACCCATCCGCAGCATGCGATTGCTAAGCAGTTGTTTCGTGCCTATGGTGGCTTGTTGAGTTTTGAATTAAAAGAAGGGTTCGATTGTTTCGATTATCTAAATCGATTAAAGATCGCTATACCTGCAAGTAATCTGGGTGATACCCGTACTTTGGTGATTCCAGTTGCGCATACGATTTACCATGAGATGGGACCGGCACGTCGTGCCAGCATGGGTATTGCTGAATCGTTGATTCGAGTCTCGGTGGGTATTGAAGACACCGACGATCTACTGGACGACTTTGCTCAAGCGCTTAACGCGTAAACTGTCACGTAAGCACTGCAGAGTCATCAGCGCCGCAGTTTTTGCTGTGAGATCAAGGCCCCAATGTTTGAGCGCGTTGGCGGCTCAACCAACTGACTCCAGCCGGCATAGTAAAATTTTTTAACTTCTCAATGAGTGGGTCAGCTTCTGTTTCCACCAGTAACAAATCTTTATGTTCGGCTCGTAAAAATCCTTGCGATGTTTGATGATGAAGAAATTCAATCAGTGGGTCATAAAACCCTGCAACATTGAGCAGTCCGATAGGCTTTTCGTGAAAGCCGAGTTGAGCCCAAGTGAGCGTTTCAAATAATTCCTCGAGTGTGCCTATGCCACCGGGCATGGTGACGAAACCGTCAGCATGCTCTGCCATCAGCGCTTTGCGTTCATGCATATCCTTGACAACGAGTAGCCTAGTTAAACGGTCATGGCCTACTTCAGTATCCATCAACGCTTTAGGAATCACTCCCGTTACTTCGCCGCCCGCCTCAAGCACGGCATCGGCCACGATGCCCATCAGCCCGACATGACCGCCACCGTAGACCAGCGATAAATTCTTTTTAACGAGTGCACGACCCAAGGCTTTGGCTGCATCGGCAAATACAGGATTGATGCCGGAAGAGGAGCCACAATAGACGCAAACAGAATGAAATTTTTTTGTCATAGTATTTTTTTAAAACATAAAATTTTATTTTTCACACTATTCTGGATAGAGTACATTTTACGTTATCAAAAAATAAATTATCTCTATTTAGGTGCGGGTGCCGTATAATCTGTCCACTTTAATACCGCATAGCCTTCATCGCAACCGATGAGTACAGAACCCAAACTCTCCTTTAAGCAGCAACAATTGATCGTTCGTGAGAACGCGATCGTTGATGCCACCAACAATTTGTTGGCGAAAAAAGGTTTTGAAATGATGACGATGGACGAGGTCGCTGCCGAAGTGGGTATCGCCAAAGCCAGTCTCTATAAACACTTTCCTTCGAAAGAAGCGTTAGCAGCAGCGGCTATGATTCGGCTGCTTGAAAATACACTCGCTTTTGTGCGTGGCCTGTCATCTGAACAAGCCGCCTTAGATCAGCTGAAAAGTGTATTGCAGTGGGCGCTAGAAATTCGTATGAAAGGTGGATTACCTACACTGCCCACCGAAAACACCAGTCTGCGCGAAACGTTACTGAATAACACGCGCTACATCAGTCGATTGATGGACTTGAATGAATTGATGGGTCAGACGATTGAGCGTGCTAAATCTGACGGCGCTATTCGCAAAGATTTACCTACTGAGGTGGTGCTGTTCACCATCTACGCTCGTTCGTGCGACCCAACGCTGGATTACCTTCGTATGGGTGATCAATACAGTGAAGATCAAGTCATTGAATTCTTGATGTCGACCTGCTTTAACGGCCTGCAGTAATTCTTACTCTCTTTGTTTGTTTAAATGCCTGGTTTAACCGGGCATTTTTTTTGAATGTAGTTCGCAGATGTAGCCGTAGTTCTCGTTTTTATGCTTCTTCGCTATCCATCGGTTCATCGTCTTTAGTGTTGTTTATGCTATGCACGGTGACTAGACGAGTGCCCGCTATACGATCATGTATAAACTGGTGTTCTGGATGTAAGCGCGATGCCGCTGCCCACACAACAACATTGATCGCAGGTAGAACCAACAGCATCCATCCTTGCGCGCCTAAAAAACGAGCTGCCGCCAAGCCCGGTAAAAACCATAACCAACACAACACGTAGCGTGCCAGCGCACGTTTCCACGTTAGCGGCAAGTCGTGGCGATCGACTAAACGAATATTCCACGTTTTCATAGCCAAAGTTTGGCCGCCATGCGTCCAGATCCAGCAAAAATAAACCCCCAATACGACAAACAACCAATCCTGCAGCGCATCGCGCAGATACAGTGCATGTCGTTGTTGAAGCAGAGTTGAAAATGCCCACGTCGCGATGAACAGAATGCCAAACAGCAGCATGGCCTCGTAGACCATGCAAAGTAATCGTTTTCTCAACCGAGCTGTAGGCAGCGGGGTGGTGTCGATTGGCAAGGGAGTCATGAGGAGGGGATGAGTGCAAAAGGACTATTAACGTACCAGAGCGCGCATTTTACTCATTTGACTGAGGTGTGTATTTTTAGGTAATGACCACTGCTATTTTGGCAATATTTAAGACCCTCTTCTATTCATGAAAAGTCTTGATTTCAAAGGCTTTTTCCAAGATTCTCCTTGACCTTCGTGCTGCAACGCATTAACGTATCGTTCCCCTCGCTATCGCGGGGGTATTTTTTGCGCGAGTCGCCGGATTGCTCAACATGCTTTTTGTGTACTCGCGCTCTTTCGATGTGAAAGCAGTTTGCTCTAACCCGCGCCAAAAGCGTGAGGCATGAAAGGCAGTACTACGAATTCAGGCTGAACGAGTCGCGTTAAGCGCCGATTTGAAATGCGTCTTTGTACGTGTAACGGATCGACGTGATCGCACAAAAAAGGAATGCCTGTAACGTAACCCTGCTGATCCTGCTGCCAGGAGAGAGCATCCGTTCAATTTCCAATGGACCTTGAAAGGACGTAGCAATGAGTTCTGAAATCACCGGCGCAGACATTGTCGTGCGCTGTCTAGCCGAAGAGGGTGTTGAACATGTGTTCGGCTATCCCGGCGGTGCAGTTCTGTACATTTACGACGCTATCTTCAAGCAGGATAAATTCCAGCACATACTGGTTCGCCATGAACAAGCGGCGATTCATGCAGCGGATGCGTATTCACGTAGTTCCAATAAAGTCGGCGTTGCACTCGTGACCTCCGGTCCAGGTGTGACCAACGCAGTGACTGGCTTGGTAACGGCCTACATGGATTCGATTCCTATGGTGGTTATTTCAGGACAGGTACCGACCCATGCGATTGGTCAGGATGCCTTTCAGGAATGCGACACCGTAGGTATTACACGCCCGTGCGTCAAACATAATTTTCTCGTCAAGGATGTCAAAGACTTGGCGATGGTGATGAAAAAAGCGTTCTATATCGCGACCACGGGCCGTCCCGGCCCAGTTCTCGTTGATATACCGAAAGACATCACGATGGACAAAGCCATATTCGAGTATCCAAAAGAACTCGATATGCGTTCATACAAGCCTGTGGATAAAGGTCATTCAGGCCAAATTCGCAAGGCCGTTCAACTGCTGCTTAGCGCTGAACGTCCTATGATTTATACCGGTGGCGGTGTGATTCTTGCCGACGCTGCGCCTGAACTGAACACCTTGGTTGATAAACTCGGCTATCCCTGCACCAACACACTGATGGGCTTGGGTGGTTATCGTTCATCTAGCGATAAATTCGTTGGCATGCTCGGCATGCATGGAACCTACGAAGCCAATATGGCTATGCAGCATTGCGATGTGCTGATTGCGATTGGCGCGCGTTTTGATGATCGCGTGATTGGTAATCCTAAGCACTTTGGTAGTGTGCCGCGCAAAATCGTTCACATTGATATTGATCCTTCATCGATCTCGAAGCGCGTTAAGGTGGATATTCCTATCGTTGGTAACGTCAAAGACGTACTGATCGAAGTTCTTTCGCAGATTGATGCCTCCGAGACCAAACCAAATGCCAAAGCTTTAGACGCATGGTGGAAGCAGATCGCTGAATGGCGTTCACGCGAGTGCCTGAAGTTTCCAACCTCGAACGAAGTGATTAAGCCGCAAGCAGTGGTACAAAAACTGTGGGAAGTCACCAAGGGAGATGCGTTCATCACCTCCGATGTTGGTCAGCACCAGATGTGGGCAGCTCAGTACTATGGCTTTGATAAGCCTAGGCGCTGGATTAATTCAGGTGGCCTAGGAACTATGGGCGTTGGTTTGCCGTATGCGATGGGTGTGCAAATGGCTAATCCGGGCGCCGAAGTTGCCTGCGTTACCGGTGAAGCATCGATACAGATGTGCATACAAGAATTGGCCACCTGTAAGCAGTATCACCTGACACCCAAAATCATTTTGCTCAACAACCGCTATCTCGGCATGGTGCGTCAGTGGCAGCAGATTGACTATGGTTCACGTTACTCCGAATCGTATATGGATTCCTTGCCTAATTTCGACAAACTCGTCGAGTCCTTTGGCCATGTCGGCATGACCATCACCAAACCGGGCGATGTCGAATCGTCGATGAAAGAAGCCTTTGCGATGAAAGATCGTTTGGTATTCATGAATTTCATCACCGATCGCGATGAAAACGTGTGGCCTATGGTGAAAGCAGGTAAAGGCTTGAGTGAGATGTTGCTTGGTTCGGAGGACTTGTAATGCGCCATATTATTTCAGCGTTACTAGAAAACGAATCGGGAGCATTGTCACGCGTGGTAGGTCTTTTTTCTGCACGCGGCTACAACATTGAAACACTCACCGTGGCACCGACTGAAGATCCTACCTTGTCACGTATGACCGTGGTAACTAGTGGGTCGGATGATGTCATCGAGCAGATCACCAAACATCTGAATCGATTGATCGAAGTCGTCAAAGTAGTTGATTTGACCGAGGGTGCGTATATCGAGCGTGAGCTGATGCTCATCAAGGTACGTGCCGTTGGCAAAGAGCGAGAGGAAATGAAGCGCACTACGGATATTTTCCGTGGTCGCATCATCGATGTAACAGAAAAGACTTACACCATCGAATTGACTGGCAATAAATCAAAACTCGATGCCTTCATTGATGCCATCGACCGCACTGCCATTCTTGAAACTGTTCGTACGGGCGGTTCAGGAATAGGACGCGGCGAGCGCATCTTGAAAGTTTGATTCGCAAAACCCAATAACTGAAACAATCACAATTAACCTTTTAATTTCAGGAACATCATGAAAGTTTTTTACGACAAAGATTGCGACCTTTCTCTCATCAAAGGTAAAAACATCGCCATTATCGGCTACGGTTCACAAGGCCATGCGCACGCGCAGAACTTGTCGGAATCCGGATGTAAAGTCACCGTCGGCCTGCGCAAAGGTGGCTCATCATGGGCCAAGGTAGAAAAAGCTGGCCTCAAAGTCGCTGAAGTCAATGACGCCGTTAAAGGTGCAGACGTCATTATGATTTTGCTGCCCGATGAAAACATCGCTCAGGTGTATAACGAAAACGTCGCACCACACGCTAAGCAAGGCGCTGTACTGGCATTTGCACACGGCTTTAACGTGCACTATGGTCAAGTTGTGCCACGCGCTGATCTTGATGTGATCATGATTGCTCCTAAAGCGCCAGGCCATACTGTTCGCTCGACCTATACACAAGGTGGGGGTGTTCCTCATCTGGTCGCGATCTATCAAGACAAATCAGGTCATGCTCGCGATATCGCTCTGTCATACGCGATGGCAAACGGTGGTGGTCGTGCTGGCATCATTGAAACCAACTTCCGCGAAGAAACTGAAACCGATTTGTTCGGTGAACAAGTCGTTCTGTGCGGCGGTACGGTTGAGCTGATCAAAGCCGGTTACGAAACATTGGTAGAAGCAGGCTACGCTCCAGAGATGGCTTACTTTGAATGTTTGCACGAACTCAAACTCATCGTTGATCTGATTTATGAAGGCGGTATCGCTAACATGAATTACTCGATCTCTAACAATGCTGAGTATGGCGAGTATGTCACTGGTCCGCGCATCATTACGGAAGAATCAAAAGTCGCGATGCGTCAGTGCTTGAAAGATATTCAGACAGGTGAATATGCAAAGAGCTTCATCCTTGAGAACAAAGCGAATGCACCTACGCTGATGTCACGTCGTCGTTTGAATGCTGAGCACTCGATTGAGATCGTTGGTGCTAAGTTACGTGCGATGATGCCTTGGATTGCTAAAAACAAATTAGTTGATCAATCTAAAAACTAATTTTTTAACTTTGCTGGCATCATGCGGCGTGCGCGAAAATGCGCACACCGCGCTCGCCCTAAAAGCCACATGCAGATGTGGCTTTTTTTACGGGCTCCCGTGCCTTGGATCGCTAAAAATAAATTAGTTGATCAATCGAAGAACTAATCAGTTAATAAATTCTTCGGCATCATACGGCGTGCGCGAAAATGCGCACACCGCGCTTGCCCTAAAAGCCACATGCAGATGTGGCTTTTTTTACGGGCTCCCGTGCCTTGGTTTATGGCTAATAAGCGCATTATCAGGCTGATGGTTCGTCGAATTGCAATTGATATTTCAAACGTACAGGCTCAATAATTTTGACGTTGGCAAGCGACCCCTTGCTTAAATCAACCTGTGAGATTTGTATTTTTCCAGATATCTCAAAGCCAAAATTCTCAGGACTTACATCCCCTTGTCGTTGGGGCTGATTATTTACAGGGATCATTGAGTCATCTGAGCGTACGATATGCTCAATTTTTTCTCGTTTTAAAAAACTACATTCGAAATCACCATTGGCATATTCCTTTATCCTATAAATGGTCTCTTTTTTCTTAATGGGTGACTCAGTGGTCTCATCAAATTTATGGTTCAGTAAGTTGCCGCTGCGAGTTAAGTTTTGTAATTTTATGGGTGCTAAAAATGCGCCTATAGTTGCCTGGTTTGGTAAATGACTCAATGTTTGCAGAATTTTATCTGAGAAGGCGCCACGATCACCCACCATACTTTTTATGTCTTGCAGTATTTCATGAGGATCAGCGCCTGGATCATGAGTAACTTGAAAGTCATCTTGATCAATCAACACAAAAGTACTCCTCCCAAAATCTTTCCATAGTTGGGTACTAATTTGAGTGGTTTTTTTATTTAAAATTTCATCGCTATCAGATATATCGTCGTCGTCAAAAAAAGGATCACATTCAAGCTCATCATCAGGTTCTATAAGGTCGAAATTATTTGGGCTACTTTGCGCAAGCCTCTTATCGAATAAGATTTTTTGCGCTCGATCCGGCTTTGGTTCTGGCGGGATAAAAGTAGTCTCATTTGTCAGTGATGCAAAGATTTCTTTTTGCTGATCCTCTGGTAAGGTCAATGTAAAGACAACAGGTTCTGAATAGTCCCCGGAAAACTTTATGCTAGCGGGTAAAGCCTCATTAATTTTTGCTGTCATACTATATTGTGAAAGTTGCGAAGCGTCACTTGGCCTTAGCACTGATGGTCGCGCAGACTTTTGTGTATTTAGTGTTTTGGGCGCCGTATCGGGGATAGTTTTTTCGTCATGAATTTTTAATAATGCTTGAGATTTTTCTGAGCCACGTTCAGCGTCATCGACTGTTTTTTTTAAAACAGTCCACTGATCTTGTAATTTTCGAATCTTTCCATCGTTCTTAAAATCATTTAAATCGTGAATATGAGCTTTCAATAAATTATTCACGTTTTCGATATGCGATGAGGCTTGGTGAATTTCTCTGTGCATTTTGCTCACGACTTCGACAATCATCGCTTTCCTTTCTCGAATTTGATCTTTTGATTCGATACCTAATTTCTCCCGAACGAAAAGTAAAATTTTTTTGAAAGGATTCGCTGAGGATTCGGTTCTATTTATAGTGCCGTCTTTGCTAACTTTAACGGTACCGCCAAACTGTTCCGCCTCTTGTATGACCTTAATCGCCTCTTCTGCAGTTTGGTAATTTCTTGTATTTGTGGGTTTCATCGGGCCTCTCGACATATCAAAAATGAAATGTGCAATGACCGTTTGTGACATTGCCGTTACGCAAGTTCAGGCCGCCATCCGTCATGAATGAGTCCCCGATTGACTATAGAAAGTGTTGGAAACATCCCCTATGACATGTTGCGAAGGTACAATCCCAAAGTTTTGAAATTTTGGGAGCTGTTTTGAATCCTTATCCTCACCCCATCATCGCCCGCGAGGGCTGGCCTTTCTTAGCTTTGGCGCTGGCAGCCGCTGCCGTGGCCACAGCCTTTCTTGGAAGCTGGTCTTGGCCATTCTGGATCGTGGCTATTTTTGTCTTGCAGTTTTTCCGCGATCCGCCGCGGATGATTCCGCAACAGCCCAATGCGGTGCTGTCGCCTGCCGACGGACGCATCGTGGTGGTGGAAAAAGCGCACGACCCCTACGCTAATCGCGAAGCGCTAAAGATCAGCGTTTTCATGAACGTATTTAATGTCCATTCCAATCGCTCACCTGTCGACGGCAAGATTGAGAAGGTGGAGTACTTCCCAGGTAAATTCGTGAATGCGGATTTGGATAAGGCATCTACTGAGAATGAGCGCAATGCGGTGGTAATGACTGCCACTAACGGCCAAACAGTGACCTTTGTGCAGGTGGCTGGTTTAATCGCTCGCCGCATACTGTGTTACGTGAATGCTCCGGATATCTTGGTGCGTGGTCAGCGTTATGGTTTTATTCGCTTCGGTTCGAGGGTGGATGTGTATCTGCCACTCACGGCGCGTCCTCTAGTGACTGTGGGCGAAAAAGTATCAGCGACCGAAACCATTCTTGCTGAATTTTGATGCTTAGCGTCTTAACTGTCGGTTACCATTCACGGCATGACTCTATTTACTAATCGCAAAAATAAATCGAAGGCTGGGCAGGGTAGGCCTTTTCGTTTTCACAGATTTCCAGTGAGGCGGGTGCCCTTGTCGGAAGACGGCGTTCCGCGCTCGTCACCTTTGCGTAGTAAGGGTATTTACCTGCTACCTAATGCGTTTACAACGGCCGCATTATTTTGC